>NZ_JASJSU010000003.1:0-50066 GCF_030237045.1 Stenotrophomonas maltophilia group sp. Smal17 | reverse complement strand
GCCCGGCACCCCTGCGATCAGCCCAGGATTCCCGGCAGATCCAATCCCTTTTCCTTCGCGCAGTCGATCGCGATGTCATAGCCGGCATCGGCGTGGCGCATCACGCCGGTGGCCGGGTCGTTCCACAGCACGCGGCCGATGCGCTTGGCGGCGGCTTCGGTGCCGTCGCAGACGATCACCATGCCGGCGTGCTGCGAGAAGCCCATGCCGACGCCGCCGCCGTGGTGCAGCGACACCCAGGTGGCGCCGCTGGCGGTATTGAGCAGGGCGTTCAGCAGCGGCCAGTCGGATACTGCATCGGAGCCGTCGGCCATGGCTTCGGTTTCGCGGTTCGGCGACGCCACGCTGCCGCTGTCCAGATGGTCGCGGCCGATCACCACTGGCGCCTTCAGTTCACCATTGGCGACCATTTCGTTGAAGGCCAGGCCGAGGCGATCGCGGTCACCCAGGCCCACCCAGCAGATGCGCGCCGGCAGGCCCTGGAACTTGATCTTCTCGGCGGCCATGTCCAGCCAGCGATGCAGGTGCGGGTTGTCCGGAATCAGTTCCTTCACCTTTGCATCGGTCTTGGCGATGTCTTCCGGGTCACCGCTCAATGCCGCCCAGCGGAATGGGCCGATGCCGCGGCAGAACAGCGGACGGATATAGGCCGGCACGAAACCGGGGAAGTCGAACGCGTTCTCCACGCCTTCTTCCAGCGCCATCTGCCGCAGGTTGTTGCCGTAGTCCACGGTCGGCACGCCCAGCGCGTGGAAGCCGAGCATGGCGCGGATGTGGTTGGCCATCGACGCGCGTGCAGCCTTCTCCACTTCCTTGGGAGCGGATGCGCGCTTGTCGTCCCATTGCTCGACCGTCCAGCCCTGCGGCAGGTAGCCGTTCACCGGGTCGTGCGCGGAGGTCTGGTCGGTCAGCAGGTCCGGCTTGATGCCACGCGCCAGCAGTTCGGCCAGTACATCGGCCACATTGCCCAACAGGCCCACCGACTTCGGTGTACCGGCCTTGCACGATTCGTCGATCAGGCGCAGCGCTTCGTCCAGGTTGTCGGTCCACGTATCCAGATAGCCGGTGCGCAGGCGCATGTCGATGCTGCTCTTGCGGCATTCCACCGCCAGGCACGAGGCGCCGGCCATCACCGCGGCCAGCGGCTGCGCGCCGCCCATGCCACCGAGGCCGCCGGTGAACAGCCACTTGCCGGTCAGGTCGCCCCCGAAGTGCTGGCGGCCCATCTCCACGAAGGTCTCGTAGGTACCCTGCACGATGCCCTGCGCGCCGATGTAGATCCAGCTGCCGGCGGTCATCTGGCCGTACATGGCCAGGCCCTTCTTGTCCAGCTCGTTGAAGTGGTCCCAGTTGGCCCAGCGCGGCACCAGGTTGGAATTGGCGATCAGCACGCGCGGTGCGTCGGCGTGGGTGCGGAACACGCCCACCGGCTTGCCCGACTGCACCAGCAGGGTCTGGTCGTCGTCCAGGCGCTTGAGCGTTTCGACGATCGCATCGAAGCTCTCCCAGTCGCGCGCGGCGCGGCCGATGCCGCCGTACACCACCAGTTCCTGCGGCCGTTCGGCCACGTCCGGGTGCAGGTTGTTCATCAGCATGCGCAGCGGCGCTTCGGTCAGCCAGCTCTTGGCGTTCAGCGTGGTGCCGGTCGGCGCGGCAATGGTGCGGGACGGGTCGTTGCGGGTCATGCGGCGCTCCGGTTCGTTGCGAATTCAAGGCAGGCATTGAGCACCTGCGCCAGGGTGTGGCGCAGCGGTGCGGCGTGGTCGGGGTCGAGCGGGGTGGGCCAACTGTGTTCGTCCACCTGGTCGGGCAGCGGCTCGTGCATGTAGCCGCGGCAGGCCAGTTCCATCTGCAGGCTGTGCACGCCGCCGGCGACGTTGCTGTAGTGGCGTGTGATCCAGCCGCCCTTGAAGCGGCCGTTGCGCACCTGGCTCATGCCGCTGATTTTCAGCAGGTTCTCCACTACATCGCTCAACGCGTTGTCGCAGGACGTGTCCGGCGCACCGGAGGGGCCGGCGGTGCCCAGGTTGAACTGCGGCAGTTCGCCGTCGAACAGGTGTGGAATGTGCGAGCGGATCGAGTGCGCGTCGTACACCACCACGGTGCCATGGCGTGCGCGCAGGCGGGTGATCTGCGCGGCCAGCGCATCGTGGTAGGGCAGGAAATAGGTATCGCGGCGGCGCGCGATTTCCGCGTCGTCCGGTTCGCGCCCGGCGTGGTACAGCGGCTGGTTGTCGAAGGTGGTCAGCGGGCACAGCCCGGTGGTGTTCTGGCCCGGGTAAAGCGAGACACCGCTGGGATCACGATTGAGATCGATCACCGAACGTGAGATCGCCGAGCGCACGGTGGTTGCGCCCATGCCACGCACGAAGTCGTACAACTCGTGCACCCACCAGTCGGCATCGCGGCGTGCCAACCACGGCGAGTGGTAGTGGCCGATCAGGTCATGCGGCAGCTCGCTGCCGGTATGCGGGAAGCTGACGATGAGGGGGGCGTCGCCCTCGTGCACGGTCAGCCATTCGGGATGGGCATTCATGCCTGCGGTTCCACGGTCGGCAACAGATCGCTCAGGCCCTGCGCCAGCGCGCCGCTGCGCACCAGGTTCGTGGCGGTCACCATGTCCGGGTGGAAGTAGCGATCTTCTTCCAGCGTCGGCACCTGTGCGCGCAGGGTGGCGCGCACGCTTTCCAGCGCGGTGCTGGAGCGCAGCGGGGCGTGGAAGTCGCAGCCCTGCGCGGCGGCCAGCAGCTCGATGCCGATCACGTTGGCCGCGTTCTCGGCCATCTGCATCAGGCGGCGCGCACCGTGCGCGGCCATCGACACATGGTCTTCCTGGTTGGCCGAAGTCGGGATCGAATCAACGCTGGCCGGGTAGGCGCGCTGCTTGTTTTCCGAGACCAGTGCGGCGGCGGTCACCTGCGGAATCATGAAGCCGGAATTCAGCCCCGGGCGCGGGGTCAGGAACGCCGGCAGGCCGGACAGCGCCGGGTCCACCAGCATCGCCAGGCGGCGCTCGCTGATCGAACCGATCTCGCACACCGCCATCGCCAGCATGTCGGCGGCAAAGGCGACCGGCTCGGCGTGGAAGTTGCCACCGGAAAGGGCTTCGCCGGTGTCGGTGAACACCAGCGGATTGTCGGACACGCCATTGGCTTCGATTTCCAGCGTGGTCGCGGCCTGGCGCAGGATGTCCAGTGCGGCGCCCATCACCTGCGGCTGGCAGCGCAGGCAGTACGGGTCCTGCACGCGCACGTCGTTGTCACGGTGCGATTCGCGGATGTCCGAGCCCTGCATCAGCGTGCGCAGCGTGGCCGCAGTGGCAATCTGCCCGCGCTGGCCGCGGATGGCGTGGATGCGCGGATCGAACGGCGTATCGGAGCCCTTGGCCGCTTCCACCGACAGCGCACCGGTGACCAGCGCGGCCTGGAACACGGTCTCGATCTCGAACAGGCCGGCCAGCGCATAGGCGGTGGAGAACTGGGTGCCGTTGAGCAGCGCCAGGCCTTCCTTTGCACCCAGTTCGATCGGCTGCAGACCGGCGCGTGCCAGTGCATCGATCGCCGGCAGGCGTTCGTCGCCGATGAAGGCTTCGCCCACGCCCAGCATCACGCTGGCGAGGTGCGAGAGCGGTGCCAGGTCACCCGAAGCACCCACTGAGCCCTGTGCCGGCACCACCGGCAGCACGCCCTTGACCAGCATCGCTTCCAGCAGCAGCAGGGTTTCTTCGCGGATGCCCGAAGCACCCTGCGCCAGGCTGACCAGCTTCAGCGCCATCATCAGGCGCACCACGCTGGCCGGCATTGGTTCGCCGACGCCTGCCGCATGCGAGAGCACGATGTTCCGCTGCAGGGTGGCCAGGTCCTCGCGCTCGATGCGCACGCTGGCCAGCTTGCCGAAGCCGGTGTTGATGCCATAGACCGGCGCGCCCTTGGCGACGATGGCGGCCACGGCCGCGGCACTGGCACGCACCACCGGCAGCGCGGCCGGGTCCAGTGCCAGCGGTGAACCGCGATAGACCTGCCGCCACTGGGCGAGAGTGACGTGGCCGGGGCGAAGAACCAGGGTGTTGCTCATGTGTTGCTCCAGGAGGCAGGCAGGTCGGGCTGTCCGCGCACCACGCGCGCGTGCAGCGGGTTGAATCCAATGCGATAGACCAGGTCGGCGGGGGCGTCGATGTCCCAGATCGCCAGGTCGCAGTCCATGCCCACGGCCAGGCGGCCGATACGGTTGCCATGGCCCAGTGCACGCGCCGCTTCACGGGTGAAACCGGCGATGCACTCGTCCACGGTCAGGCGGAACAGGGTGGCGCCCATGTTCATCGCGAGCAGTGGGCTGGTCAGGGGCGAGGTGCCCGGGTTGCTGTCGGTGGCCAGCGCCAGCGGCACCCCGGCCGCACGCAGCGCCGCGATCGGCGGCAGGGTGGTATCGCGGGTGAAATAGAAGGCGCCGGGCAGCAGCACGGCGACGGTGCCGGCGGCGGCCATCGCGGCGATGCCGGCGTCATCGAGGTGTTCGATATGGTCGGCCGAGAGTGCACCGAAGCCGGCCGCCAGTTCGGCGCCATGCTGGTTGCTCAGCTGCTCGGCATGGATCTTCACCGCCAGCCCGTGGGCACGTGCCGCCTCGAACACCTGCCGCGCCTGTGCGGGCGAGAAGGCGATGTTCTCGCAGAACACGTCCACCGCTTCGGCCAGGGCTTCGGCGGCGATGGCCGGAATCATCACGTTGCACACCTCGTCGGTGTACTCCTGTGCCTCGCGGCCCGGCGGGATGGCATGTGCGCCGAGGAAGGTGGTCACCACGTTGACCCGGCATTCCTCGCCCAGCGCACGCGCCACCTGCAACTGCTTGCGTTCGTCGGGCAGGGTCAGGCCGTAGCCGGATTTGATCTCGAGCGTGGTCACGCCTTCGGCGCGCATCGCCAGCAGGCGTGGGCGGCTTTCGCGGGCCAGCTGTTCCGGCGTCGCGGCGCGGGTGGCGCGTACGGTGGAGACGATGCCGCCGCCGGCACGGGCGATCTCCGCATAGCTGACGCCCTGCAGGCGCTGCTCGAACTCGTTGGCGCGGTTGCCGGCGTAGACCAGATGGGTGTGGCAGTCGATCAGTCCCGGCGAGATCCAGCGGCCTTCGCCGTCGATGCGGGTGGTCGGTTGCAGGTGGGCATCGCTGCCGGCGGTGCCGACATGGACGATGCGTCCGTCGGCGCAGGCCAGCACGCCATCGCGGATGACGCCCAGGCCGTCGCCGTCGAGGGTGATCAGGTGGACGTTGGACCAGAGGGTATCGACGTGCATGGCATCCACAACGCGGCTGTGCTTATATGTCTATACAATATAGGCGTCCATTTCGGGTTGTCCAGCCATGTCCGATTCGCGTTCCCCCCACAGATTCCATGCCGCCCACGCCCTGCTAGCCGGGGGCTGGGCCCGCGATGTCCAGCTGCAGGTGCAGGACGGCCGCATCACGGACATCCGCGCGGGCCAGGGTACGCAGCCGGGCGATACCCGGGTCGGCATCCTGGTGCCGGGCCTGCCCAACCTGCACAGCCACGCGTTCCAGCGCGGCATGGCCGGCCTGACCGAGATCGGCGGCGGTGACGGCGACAGTTTCTGGAGCTGGCGCGAGCTGATGTACCGCTTCCTGGCCCACCTGCGCCCGGATGCGGTGCAGGCCATCGCCGCCCAGGCCTATATGGAAATGCTGGAAAGCGGCTTCACCCGCGTTGGCGAATTTCACTATCTGCACCACGATGCCGACGGCCGCCCGCATGCCAACCGTGCCGAGATGAGTGCGAGGATTGCGGCGGCGGCCGATCAGACCGGCATCGGCCTGACCCTGCTGCCGGTGTTCTATGCCCATGCCGACTTTGGCGGTGCGGCGCCGAATCCCGCGCAGCGTCGCTTGATCCACGATGTGGACGGCTTCGCGCAGCTGTTGGAGGCCGCCAAGCCGGCATTGGACGCGCTGCCCGATGCGGTGCTCGGCATCGCTCCGCACAGCCTGCGCGCAGTCACGGGCGAGGAACTGGGTGCATTGTTGCCGCTCACCGAAGGCCCGGTGCATATCCATATCGCCGAGCAGGTGCGCGAAGTCGAGGCCTGCCTGGCCTGGAGCGGCCAGCGCCCGGTGCAGTGGCTGTTCAACCATGCGCCGGTGGATGCGCGCTGGTGCCTGGTGCATGCCACCCACATCACCGATGACGAGCGCGCAGCCATCGTAGCCAGCCAGGCCGTGGCCGGCCTGTGCCCGATCACCGAGGCCAACCTGGGCGACGGCCTGTTCCCGATGCAGGCGTTCGCACGCGAAGGCGGTCGCTTCGGCGTCGGTTCCGATTCCAATGTGCTGATCGATGCCGCCGAAGAGCTGCGCCTGCTTGAGTACGGCCAGCGCCTGACCCTGCGCGGGCGCAATGTGCTGGCCCCGGATGCCACCCGCAGCACCGGTCGCTTCCTGTTCGAGGGCGCACTGCACGGCGGTGCGCAGGCGCTGGGCGTGGCCGCCGGACTGCGGGTCGGTGCCAGTGCCGACCTGGTTGAACTGGACGCTGCGCATCCCGCGCTGCAGGCGCGACAGGACGACGCATGGCTTGACAGCTGGGTGTTCGCCGCACGTAATGGCGCGCTGCGATCGGTCTGGCGCCATGGCCGCCAGTGCGTGGCCGACGGCCGCCACCTGCAGCGCGAGGCGATCACCACCGCCTTTGCCGCCGCCCTGAAGGGCGTGCTGGGCTGATCGCCCCCGCCACCGAGACCCCATTACGTGAAGGCCAGCAAGTCCGCCACGCTCAACCAGCGTATCCGCAGCGATCTGGAAAGCCGCATCCTCAGCGGAGAGTGGGCGCCGGGCTTCCGTATTCCGTACGAGCACGAGCTGATGGAGCAGTACGATTGCTCACGGATGACGGTGAACAAGGTGCTGACCGCACTGGCCGAGAGCGGCATGATCGAGCGCCGCCGTCGCGCCGGCTCGTTCGTGGCGCGGCAGCCGCCGCACCTGGAGCAGGTGGCGCTGGAGATCCCCGATATCGCGATGGAGGTTGGTTCGCGCGGTCATCAGTACGGCTACCAGCTGCTGCAACGCGAGCTGCGCCTGGCCGACGCCGGCAATGCCGGTGAAGTGGAGCTGGCCGGCCAGCAGAAGCTGTTGGCGATGCGCTGCCTGCACCTGGCCGATGGTCGCCCGCTGGCGCTGGAACACCGCTTGATCAGTCCGGTGGGCGTGCCCGAGGTGCTGGAGGTCGATTTCAACACCACAGCGCCGGGTAGCTGGCTGCTGCAGAACGTGTCATGGACCCGGGCCCAGCACCGCATCAGTGCCTGGGGCGCGGACACCGCCACGGCCAAGCTGCTGGAGGTGAAGCCCGGCACCGCCTGCCTGGTGATCGAGCGGCTGACGTGGCGCGGTGAACAGCCGATCACCCGCGTGCGGCAGGTGTTCCTGGGCGACGCCTGGGATCTGGTGGCGCGGTTTGCGCCGGGGGCGCGGTAAGGGCGGATCCACGCATCGCGTGGATCTACTGAATCCCGGTTGGGATTACGCGATGCGTGCGAACCCTTGGTAGATCCACGCCATGCGTGGATGCTGCCTCATCAATAGGTAGCGCACTGCCGCCAGCGCACCGGCTCATCCACGCCGGGGCGGGCATTGAGCTGGATGCGCACGTTGCGCAGCGCGGGGTAGTGCAGCACTTCCTCGCAGACCCGTGGCCACACCGCGTCCAGTTCACCAGTGCGGTTGATCGCCAGGGTCTGGCGGGTCAGCCACACGCCGCTGGCAATGCCGGGCTTGCCGGCCAGCGCACGGGCCAGCTCGGCCTGGTAGCGATCCAGGGTGGCCGCATCCGGGTTCGGATTGCGGCGCGCGTCAGTGTCCGAGGGGGCCGGTGGAGTGGCCGGTGCGGCCGGGGCCGGCTCGGTTGCAGGCGCGACCGCAGGCGTCGCCGCCATCGGTGCAGCGGCAACAGGTCTGGCCTCTTCCATGTGCAGCCCCTGCAGGCCCAGGCCGACCAGCAACCCGAGCGTGACCGAGCCCAGTGCGGCTATGGCGATCCGGCGCAGCGCCTCATGCCTGGCGCTGGCGCGCACGCGCGCTTCGATGTCGCCCGGCAGGTAGGGTTGCAGCAGTGGCCACAGGCGTGGGCCGTCCAGCACTTCAACCGCCTGCTTTTCCGCAGCACTGCGGCCATCGCGTTCGATCCGGCCCTCGGTCAGCAGCACACCGCCCCTGGCGCCGGCCAGGCGTGCAGCCGCGCCCAGTTCATTCACTGCGGCGGTGCCGATGCGGTAGGCCAGGCCATGCTTGCATGACACCAGCCACTGGTTCGGGCCGTCGCTGAGCAGGAAATCACTGCTCGGCTCGCGGGATTCCTCGGCAGGGTCATTCAGTTCGCGCAGGCCACGCTGCTCGCGCAGCATGCGCTTGACCAGTACCGAGAATTCGCGCCAGTGCATGCCGGCCAAGGCCTGCAGGCCGAGTTGCATCTCCTTCTGCCGCCGCTTGATCCACCACAGATAGACAACGGCAAGGGAACAGCTAAACAGGGCCGACAGCAGGGCCAGGATCCAGGGGAGCATGCAGGAGGTGCGCGGAGGGGACGAGTGCGGAAGACGACAGTGTAAAGGTCGTATCGCGCCGCTGGGTCAGGAGGTTCCTGACAGGAAACGTGACGGCGCACGCAGATTCGGCATACGACGGACACGAAAAACCCGCCAATCCTGAAGCCGTGAGGGGAGGGAACAAACGGCAGCCGAAGCGATTGGCGGGTTGCTCGCGATTGTCAATCAAAATTTATTGCATTGCAACAATGGCGGTCAGGGCACGCTGTCCGGTGACTGATGGCTGCCCGGGGCGGGAGCGTCGGCACCGGAGGCGGCGCGGTTCTCCAGCTTTGCCAGGCGCGCATGCAGGGCATCGATGCGGGCTTCCAGCGCCGTCACTTCGTCGGCGGTGGGTACATGCAGGCGCTTGAGGACGCCCTGCACCTGGTCGTCGAAGGCCTTTTCGACCTTGTTCCAGGTGCCGGAGGCCTTTTCGCGGGCTTCGTCCAGCGACGATTCCACGTTGTCACGCCAGCCCGGGCCCTGCTCGCCGCTGCGTTCACGGCGGCGCGACTCCCAGGCCTCGCCTTCCTTCACCAGGCCATCAAAGAAACGGCTGCCTTCGGCCTGGGCACGTCCCAGCGCGCCGAGGCCGGCCAGCCAGACCTGCTGGGCCGAGTCGCTCAGCTTGCGCGAGAAGCGCTCGGCCTGATCACCGAAAGAGGCGTCGTCGTCGCGGCGGTCGTCGTTCTCGTACTGGTTCATCGTACTTCCCGTGGGAGTTGGGCCTGCCCCGAGAGTAGCGCGCGTTGGCGTTGCACGGCCGTGACGGCCGCCGCCGGGGTTCAGCCCAGCTTTTCCTTCAGCACGCGCTGGATCTCGCCTTCGACCATGCCCTTCATCGCCGACAGCAGGAAACCCAGCTTGGCGGTCACGCGCACGGCGCCCGGCTGCAGTTCGATCGCGCCGTCCACGCCGCTGCCGGAAAAGTTCAGGACGTCCGCGGTCCAGGACGACTTCAGGCCGAAGCGCTCGGACAGCTTGGCGGCGACCTGTTCGATTGCCGCGCGCGCCTGTGCGTCGGGCAGGGCGTGGGCGTGGCGGACATCGATGGTGGACATGCAGGCTCCTGGCGCAGGGCGGGGATGATCAATGAGGGCGAGCATTGTGCGCATCGAGGGCCTTCGCGCCAAGCACTCATCGCAGGTTCTTCTTCGTTGGCGGCCAACCTGCTAGGCTGCGCCGCGTGCAGAACCTGCTTGTTCACTTCAGTCAGCAACAACAGCCCGACCAGCCCCTGCGGCCCGGGGTGCAGCGCATCGTGCGCCAGGCCAACGGCAGCGTGCGGCTCGGCGACGCCGGCAACGGCGCCCTGCTGCTGGCGCAGTTCTGCATGGACGACCGCGGCCTCTGGCTGCAGGTCGGCAACGGTATCCGCGGCATCCACGTGAACGGCCGGCCGGTGCGCCGGATGGCCCTGCTGCGTGCAGGCGACGCAGTGTATGTGGATGGCGTGGAGATGGTGCTGCAGGGTGAGGTCGAAAGCCTGTTGCAGGCGCCGGCGCCGAAAAACGAAGAGGTCAGCGACGAACAGCAGCGCCTGCTGCGCGGTGTCGGTGGCCTCCATCATGGGCGCGGCTTCAATCTGTCGCGGGCCCGCCTGATTGGCCGCGGCAGCGAGGCCGACATCGCCATCGATGACCCGGCGTTCGCCGAGCAGCACGCCCGCGTAGAAGTGCACGGCGAGCGCGTACTGCTTCGCGACCTGGGCAGTGCCGACGGTACCCGGGTCAACGGCGTGGCCGTGCGCCACTGCTGGCTGCAGGCCGGCGACCAGGTGGTGTTCGATGGCCAGCACCGTTTCGTGCTGGAAGTACCGCATGATCCGCGTCGGCGACCGCTGCCGGTCGAGGACGAGTCGAGCCAGGATGCCGAGCAGGCGTCGGTGCTGCCGGCTGCATCGCGCAAGGTGCGGCGCTGGCCGTGGCTGCTGGCGAGCGCACTGCTGCTGGCCGCGCTGCTCAGCCTGCTGCTCTGGTTCGGCGCGCGCTGACCTGAACCCTCGGGGGCCGCTCTGGTGGGTGCCGACCTTGGTCGGCACGCTTCTTCGGCGGGCTTGACGCCTGACGGCGTACGCCGACCAAGGTCGGCGGCTACCGGCACCATGCTGGCGGCGAATGGATTCCAATGAAACCAAATTTCCCTTGCCGCACTAGGCCGCAAGGCTGGTGCACTGCGGCATACTAGGGGTCTTGCCCCACAGGTGTGACATGACGCGCGCGTTCAACTTCAGTGCCGGCCCTGCAACCTTGCCGGAATCGGTCCTGCGCCAGGCGCAGGCGGAAATGCTGGACTGGCACGGGTCCGGCGCCTCGATCGTGGAAATGAGCCATCGCGGCGCGGAGTTCATGTCCGTGGCGGCCGAGGCCGAGGCCGACCTGCGGCGACTGCTCGACATCCCCGACGACTATGCGGTGCTGTTCCTGCCCGGTGGCGCCACCACCCAGCAGGCGCTGATCCCGCTCAACTTCGCCGCCCCCGGCCAGCGCGCCGACTACGTGGTCAGCGGTCACTGGGGCAAGACCGCGGTCAAGCAGGCCGGTGTCTACGTCGACGTCAACATTGCCGCCAGCAGCGAGGCCGATGGCTACCGCACGCTGCCGCCGCGTGCCGACTGGCAGCTCTCGCCTGAGGCCGCCTACGTGCACATCACCGCCAACGAGACCATCCACGGCGTCGAGTTCCGTGATGTGCCCGACACCGGCAACGTCCCGTTGATCGCCGATTTCAGTTCGTCCATCGCCAGCGAGCCGCTGGATGTGCGCCGCTATGGCGTGATCTACGCCGGTGCGCAGAAGAACCTCGGCCCGGTCGGTATCGCGGTGATGATCATCCGCCGTGACCTGCTTGAACGCAGCGGCCAGCCGCGCGCGGACATCTTCGATTACCGCTCGCACGTTGCCCGCGATTCGATGCTCAATACCCCGCCGACCTGGAACTGGTACCTGGCCGGGTTGGTGTTCAAGTGGATGCTGGCCGAAGGCGGGGTGACCGAGTTCGCCAAGCGCAACGCCGCCAAGGCCGCCCTGGTGTACGGCGCCATCGACGGCTCCGGTGGCTTCTATCGCAACGAAGTCGCGCATGCGGCGCGTTCGCGGATGAACATCCCGTTCTTCCTGCCCGATGCCGACCTCGATGCCCGCTTCGTGGCCGAAGCCAAGGCCGCCGGCCTGCTGGCGCTGAAGGGGCACAAGGTGGTCGGGGGCATCCGCGCCTCGCTGTACAACGCCATGCCGCTGGCCGGGGCCGAGGCGCTGGTCGCCTTCATGGCCGATTTCCAGCAGCGTCACGGTTGAGCAATGAACGGCGCGCACCGTCGGGTGCGTGCCCCGCAACAAGGAACTCCGATGGCAAGCAGCAAATCCAGCAAGAAGGCGCCGAAGAAGGCAGAACCGGCCAAGGACAGCGCGCCCGCCAGGGCGAAGGGCAAGGCCAAGGCCGCGTCGAACCCGGCACCGACCCTGGCGCCGCTGGCGTTGGCCGATGTGCGCTCGAAGATCGACCAGATCGACCGTGACATCCAGAACCTGATTGCCGAGCGCGCGCGCTTCGCCCATCAGGTGGGCAAGGCCAAGGGCAAGCTCGCCGCCGCCGTCGACTACTACCGCCCCGAGCGCGAAGCGCAGGTGCTGCGCATGGTGGTGGACCGCAACGAAGGCCCGCTCAGCGACGAGCTTCTGGTGCACGTCTACCGCGAGATCATGTCGGCCTGCCTGGCCCAGCAGGAGCCACTGAAGATCGGCTACCTCGGCCCGGAAGGCACCTTCAGCCAGCAGGCCGTGCTCAAGCACTTCGGCCGCTCGGCGCTGGGCCTGCCGATGGCGAGCATCGAAGAAGTATTCCAGGAAGTGGAAGCGGGCAACGCCGATTTCGGCGTGGTACCGGTGGAGAATTCGGGCCAGGGCACCATCCAGATCACCCTGGACATGTTCCTGACCTCCAACCTGAAGATCTGCGGCGAAGTGGAGCTGCGCGTGCAGCAGTACCTGATGTCGCGCAGCGGCCGCATCGAGGACATCGAGCGCATCTACGCACACCCGCAGTCGTTCATGCAGACCTCGGCCTGGCTGCGCGCCAACCTGCCGAAGGCCGAGAAGATTCCGGTGTCGAGCAATGCCGAAGGCGCGCGCCGTGCGCGCAACGCCGACGATGCAGCGGCCATCGGTGGCGAGAGCGCCGGCCATGTGTACGGCCTGAAGAAGGTGGTCACCAAGCCGATCCAGAACGACGCCGACAACACCACCCGTTTCCTGGTGGTGGGCCGCAACATCTTCCCGACCTCCGGCCATGACCGCACCTCGGTGCTGGTGTTCATCCATGACAAGCCCGGTGCGCTGTTCGACGTGCTCAGCCCGTTCGCCCGCCATGGCATCAGCATGAACCGCATCGAGTCGCGCCCGTCGCACCACGGCAAGTGGGAATACGGCTTCTTCATCGACCTGGCCGGCCATATCGACGACGCGCCGATGCAGGCTGCGCTGGCCGAACTGGAAGCGCACTCGGCGCAGATCAAGGTGCTGGGTTCCTATCCGGTGGCCGTGCCCTGAGTGCTGCTGTGGCGGCTGCGGCCGCTGCCCCCTGATGCATCGCCGGCGCTGCCGGCGTTTACGGAATGATCGAACGATGAGCAACGCGCAACACTGGATTGCCCGCAAGGGCCAGCCGCTGCAGGGCAGCCTGACCATTCCCGGCGACAAGTCGGTCTCGCACCGCTCGGTGATGTTCGCCGCGCTGGCCGATGGCACCTCGCATATCGACGGCTTCCTGGAAGGCGAAGACACCCGCGCGACCGCGCGCATCTTCAGCCAGCTGGGCGTGCGCATCGAAACGCCTAGCCCGTCGCAGCGCATCGTGCACGGCGTCGGCCTCGACGGCCTGAAAGCACCGGACGCGCCGTTGGACTGCGGCAACGCCGGTACCGGCATGCGCCTGCTGGCCGGCCTGCTGGCCGGGCAGGCGTTTGATTGCACGCTGATCGGCGATGAATCGCTGTCTGGCCGCCCGATGCGCCGCGTCACCGGCCCGCTGTCGCAGATGGGTGCGAAGATCGATACCGAGAGCGATGGCACGCCGCCGCTGCACGTGCATGGCGGCCAGACGCTGCACGGCATCGATTTCGCCTCGCCGGTGGCCAGCGCACAGATCAAGTCGGCCGTACTGCTGGCCGGCCTGTATGCGCAGGGCGAAACCCAGGTGACCGAACCGCACCCGACCCGCGACTACACCGAGCGCATGCTGTCCGCGTTTGGCGTGGACATCGAATTCTCGCCGGGCAAGGCGCGCCTGCGTGGCGGCCAGCGCCTGCGTGCCACCGACATCGTGGTCCCGGCCGACTTCTCCTCGGCTGCGTTCTACCTGGTGGCGGCCAGCATCATTCCCGGCTCCGAGCTGCGCCTGAAGCAGGTCGGCCTGAATCCGCGCCGCACCGGCCTGCTGCATGCACTGCGCCTGATGGGCGCAGACATCACCGAAGAGAATCCGGCCGAGCAGGGTGGTGAACCGGTGGCTGATCTGCTGGTGCGCTACGCGCCGCTGAAAGGCGCACGCATTCCGGAAGCGCTGGTGCCGGACATGATCGATGAGTTCCCGGCGCTGTTCGTGGCCGCTGCCGCCGCCGAGGGCGAGACCGTGGTCAGCGGTGCCGCCGAGCTGCGGGTCAAGGAATCCGATCGTCTGGCTGCGATGGCCACCGGCCTGCGCGCGCTGGGCATGCAGGTGGACGAAACCGAAGATGGCGCCACCCTGCATGGTGGTGTGCGCCTGGGCAGCGGCACCATCGAAAGCCACGGCGACCACCGCATTGCCATGGCGTTCGCCATCGCCGGCCAGATCAGCGATGGCGAAGTGCGCATCAACGACATCGCCAACGTCGCCACATCCTTCCCGGACTTCGACGGCCTGGCACGCAGCGCCGGGTTCAACCTGGCCTGAGCGGCCAGGTCCGGCGGACGACACAACCCGGTAGGTGCCAACCTTGGTTGGCACGCTTTCATCGACCGGTAGGTGCCAACCTTCGTTGGCACGCTTCTCCAGATAAAAAGACGGAGGCCGAAGCCTCCGTCGAAACATCACGAACCCCTCGTCCGCGATCAACGCTGCTCGGTGCGGAAATCCACCGGGACCCGCACCACGCTTGCTACTGCGCGGCCGTCATGCACCGCAGGCTGGAACTTCCAGTTCTGCACGGTGTTGAGCACCGCACGATCCAGGTCGCGGCTGCGCTCGCCACTGCGCGAAACAATCGCAGCATTGGCGACATTGCCGCGGGTATCGACATTCAGGCTGGCGATCACGCTGCCCTGCACGCCACTACGAAGTGCAGCGGCGGGGTAGGTCGGCATGCGGTTGCTGGCCAGCGGGCGCGCTTCACGATTGCGCACCACCGGTGCGGCCTTGCGCTGGCTGGAAGCCGGTGCGGCCTGACGCGCGGCAGGCGCCGCAGCATCGGCAACCGCAGCCTGCTCAGGAGCCGGCAGCATGCGCTCGCCAACCGGTGCCGGCGCCACATCTTCCTGGTTCGAGTGACGCAGCCACAGCAGGGCGGCCGCGAACATCGCCACGATCAGCGCGATCCACATCCACGGTGATGTGGGCCTGTGCTGCAGGCTGGAATCCTGCTGCAGCTGCGGCGAATGGAGGTCTTCGTGGGTGGTGGCAGTCATCGCAAACTCCTTCCGTCAATGGACGACGTGGGCAGTGTTGCCCGAGCCATGGACGAGGAGTGTCAGCGTTGCGTCAACGCAACCGGCAGGGTTCAGTTTGCCTGCCGGCAAGCGTTCAGTTACTGCGTCTTGAAGTCGAACGGCACTTCAATGCTGCCGGGTACGGCCTGGCCGTTGCTCTGCGCCGGAGTAAAGCGCCAGCGGCGCACTGCATCGGTGGCGGCACGGTCGAGCTCGCGTGAGCCGCTGCGCTGGATCACCGTGGCGTTGTTCGGGTAGCCGGTGGCATCCACATCCACGCGCACCACCACGCTGCCGGTCTCACCGGCACGCAGGGCGGCGGCAGGATAGGCAGGCGGCGGCGACTGGCCGGCAATCGGCATCGGCTGGCTGTTGCCGGTGGCCGCCGGCGCAGGGCCCGGTGCAGCCGGGGCCGCTTCCGCCACCGGGGCAGGCGGCGGCGGGGCGGTTTCGACCAGCTTCGGGGCTTCTTCCTCCACCGGGGCCGGTTTGGCATCGGGCATGTCGCTGGAGCCCGCGGCCGCGGCCAGCGGCTCCGGCAATGGCTCCACCTGGGCCGTTTCCTGCGGGGTCTGCGCGGCCGGGTCGGCGCGGAAGAATTCCTTGTCGCGGCCGGTCAGCCAGACCAGCACGAACAGCAGGATGCCCACGCCGAACGCGATGCCGGCGATCTTCAGGGCGTTGCGCGGGATATGCAGGGTGAACGACTTGGCGGACGACGAGCGGGGTGCAGACATGGACCGGACCAGTGCGGAATAGCCCGATTCTGCCACGGCGGGAATGAACCGGGCGGCAGAAATCCGTATAACAAGCGATAATCCCGTCCCTGATACCCACCACGACACCTGCCATGCTTGATCCAGCCCTGCTCCGCCACCAGCCCGCCGACCTCGCCGAACGCCTGCGCACCAGCCGCGGCTTCGAGCTCGACGTGTCTGCCCTGGAGTCCCTGGAGGCCGATCGCAAGCGCATCCAGGTGCGTACCCAGGAGCTGCAGAGCCTGCGCAACAGCCGTTCCAAGGCCATCGGCCAGGCCAAGGCCAAGGGCGAGGACGTCTCGGCCATCATGGCCGAGGTCGCCGCGTTCGCCGACGAGCTGAAGGCTTCGGAAGTGGCCCTGGACGAACTGCGCGAGAAGATCGATGCGATCTCGATGGGCATCCCGAATATTCCGGCCGATGACGTGCCGGCCGGGGCCGACGAGAACGACAACGTCGAGCAGGCGCGCTGGGGTACCCCGCGCCAGTTCGATTTCAAGGTGCTGGATCACGTCGAACTCGGCGCCCGCAATGGCTGGCTGGACGGCGAGACCGCCGCCAAGCTGTCCGGCTCGCGCTTCACCGTGCTGCGCGGCCCGATCGCGCGCCTGCACCGTGCGCTGGCCCAGTTCATGGTCGACCTGCATACCGGCGAGCACGGCTATGAAGAGACCAACGTACCGCTGCTTGTCAACGCCGATTCGCTGCGTGGCACCAGCCAGCTGCCGAAGTTCGAGGACGACCTGTTCAAGACCGCCGTGGGTGATTCCACGCGTTACCTGATCCCGACCTCGGAAGTGCCGCTGACCAACATCGTGCGCGACGAGATCGTGGATGCCGAGCGCCTGCCGCTGCGCATGACCGCGCATTCGATGTGCTTCCGCGCCGAGGCTGGCAGCGGTGGCCGCGACGTGCGCGGCATGATCCGCCAGCACCAGTTCGAGAAGGTCGAGCTGGTCTCGATCAGCCGCCCGGAAGACAGCGACGCCGAGCACCAGCGCATGACCCGCTGCGCCGAAGTGGTGCTGGAAAAGCTGGGCCTGCCGTACCGCAAGGTGCTGCTGTGCACCGGCGACATGGGCTTCTCGGCGATCAAGACCTACGACCTGGAAGTCTGGCTGCCGTCGCAGGAGACCTACCGCGAGATTTCCTCGTGCTCGAACTGCGGTGATTTCCAGGCCCGCCGCATGCAGGCCCGCTGGCGCAACCCGGCCACCGGCAAGCCGGAGCTGGCGCACACCCTGAATGGCTCGGGCGTGGCGGTGGGCCGCGCGATGATCGCGGTGATGGAGAACTACCAGAACGCCGACGGCAGCATCACCGTGCCGGAAGCGCTGCGCCCGTACATGGGCGGCCTGGAAACCATCGCCTGACACCCTGATCGGGTGGGTGCCATGCTTGCATGGCACCGCCGTGGCTCTGGTGGGTGCCATGCTTGCATGGCGCCGAATCCACGCACGGCGTGCATCTACAATGCCGGTTACATCCACGCCCTGCGTGGATGAACCACCGCGATCACGCCATGGCGCGCACCTTCTCCAACGGCACCCATCCGGGTTCGCCCGTTTCCGGTACGCACCACGCCCAGCCATTGAGCGTGCGTTCCCCGCGCAGCACCTGCCCGGGATCCACATCCAGTTCCCGCGCGCAGTAGTCCTCCGTGGCAAAAGCGCCACCCTGCGCATCGCGGCCGATCACCGGCGCCGGTACGAAACCGGGCTGCTGTCCCTCGGCTTCGCACAGGAACCAGTCGTCCCAGCCCTCCGGGCCTTCATAACGCTCGCCCACCACCAGCGCCTGGCCGCGGCGCAGGGTGATCGGGTGCGGAAATTCGCTGCGGTGCGCAGCCGTCACGATGTAGTTCATGCCTCAGCCTAACGCGTCGCCCAAGAAAACGGCCCCGCAATGCGGGGCCGCCGGGGTGGGCCGGGATGGGGGAGGGGATCCCGGCCCTCGTTCAGCGCCCAGACGAGGAGAGAGGGGCGCGGAACGCTGGAACGCGTTATGCCGCGACGGCTTCGGCCACTTCGTGCGACGGCAGGGTGGCCAGCGCGCCGGCAATGGCGTCTTCACGGTGCTGCGGCGAGTAGGCGATGCCTTCGGCACGCACGAACTCGACCTCGTTGATGCCCATGAAGGCGAACACCTGGCGCAGGAACGGCTCCTGGAAGTCAGCCGGCGAGTCGGTGTAGATGCCGCCACGGCTGCTGGCGATGATCACCCGCTTGCCACCGGCCAGGCCGACCGGGCCGTTCTCGGTGTACTTGAAGGTGCGGCCGGCCACAGCCACGCGGTCGATCCAGGCCTTCAGCGTGGACGGAATGCTGAAGTTGTACATCGGCGCGCCGATCACCACGATGTCGGCGTCCAGGAACTGCTGCATCACCTGTTCAGCATCGGTCGCCTCGGCGGCATCGGTCTTGGCCAGCGAGCTGCTGCGCAGATGCGGTACCGGATTGGCGTCAAGATCGCGATAATCGACCTGCAGGCCATCGACTTGGCCGGTGAAGCGGGCGACCACGGCGGCCGACAGCTGGCGGGACACGGAGTTGTCGCCAAGCACGCTGGCGTCGAGATGCAGAAGCTTCATGGCAGTCACCTATGTTCTGGGAGGAAGGGGCGGGGTGCCCCCGCCGACGGAGAGAACGATAGGTTGTTGCAAAGGCGGGATAAAGGTGGTTGAATGCCACGTATTGTTCTAGATATGGAACTCGGGCATGCATGACCTGAATGATCTGTACTACTTCGCGATGGTGGTCGACCACGGCGGATTCGCCGCCGCCGAGCGCGCACTGGGCATCCCCAAGTCTCGCCTGAGCCGCCGCATCAGCCAGCTGGAAACCGACCTGGGCGTGCGCTTGCTGCAGCGCTCGACGCGCCGTTTCGCGGTCACCGACGTCGGCACCAGCGTGCACCGCCACGCGCAGACCATGCTGGCCGAGGCGCAGGCCGCACGCGAAGTGGTGGACCGCCTCAGCGCGGAACCGCGCGGCGTGGTGCGCGCCAGCGTGCCGGTGTCGCTGGCGCAGATGCAGCTGCCCAAGCTGCTGCCCAAGTTCCTGGAGCAGTACCCGAAGGTGCGCCTGCAGCTGAACATCAGCAACCGCCGCGTGGACATCATCAATGAAGGCTACGACGTCGCGCTGCGCGTGCGTTCGCGCCTGGACGACGACGGCAGCCTGGTGATGCGCAGCTTCGGCCAGGTGCAGGAACTGCTGGTAGCCAGCCCGAAGTACCTGGATCGCGCCGGCCGCCCGAAGGACCCGGAAGAGCTGACCCAGCACGTCACCCTCAGCATCAGCGAAGACGAAGCGCGCCAGCGCTGGGAGCTGCATGGCCCGGAAGGCGAAGTGCGCCGGGTCGACCTGCAGCCGCGCGTGGCCGGCTTCGACTTCCCGCTGCTGCAGAGCATGGTGAAGGACGGCTTCGGCATCACCATGCTGCCGGAAACCGTGTGCGCCGACGCGGTGCGCAATGGCGAGCTGGAAGTGGTGCTGCCGGACTGGTCGCTGCCACAGGGCGTGTGCCACGCCGTGTTCGCCTCGCGCCGCGGCCTGCTGCCGGCGGTGCGGGTATTCATCGACTTCCTGGCCGAGCACCTGCCGCCGCAGCTTGAGGCCTCGCGCCTGGACTGCGGTGGTGCCTGTGAGAAGGCCAAGGAGCGGATCAAGGCCAGTGCACTGGGCGCGTTGGCGGTGGACGCGGGCTGAGGCCTGCTGTGGGAGCGCTGGGTGATGCCCGGCGCCACGCCGGTCTTGGGCAAATCGCCCGGCCGTGCGAGAATACGCGCCCGGCCAGCGGGCTGGGTCGATACGGAGAGATGGCCGAGCGGTTTAAGGCACCGGTCTTGAAAACCGGCGAAGGGTTAAACCTTCCGTGGGTTCGAATCCCACTCTCTCCGCCAGAATTCTCAAGAAGCTCCTGGAAACAGGGGCTTTTTTGTTGCTGTCGCATCAGCCACGGCAAAGGCCACAGCGCCGCAGACTGCCGAGCCTGTCATATTCGGCGGCGCAGGGGCTGGCTAGACTCGGCCGGCACGCATGATGCGTGCACTTCGCCAATTCCGAGGACGATAGTCATGTTGAAAGGATTTAGACCTCTCACCGCAGCTGCGTTGTGCCTGCTTGGCCTCTCTGCCTTCGCCCAGACCGCCGCCGCGGCGCAATGGGTCGACAGCGGCCGCACTGCATACCTCAAGTACAGTTTCTTCGGCAGCTTCGCCGAACATACCTGCAACGCTGGCACTGCACCGATCCAGGGCTATCCGGGCAGCTGCGCCAATGATGCACCCAGCGGCTGGACGGCCAACTACACCGCCTCCAGTGGACTGGCCAACGACCAGGTGAATGCCTGCGGGCACAACCCGTTCCAGCTCGGTTCGGCCTGCTATGGCCTGGCGTATGCGATCAACGGGCAGGTCTACGCCGGTGGGCTGCCGGCCGCATGCAATGTCGGCGCGCGTGCCGTAGTCACCTCCGCCCGCATGGAAACCGTCGAAATCCAGTACGAAGAACTCGACGTTGATTTCATCGAGTCGGCGCAGGAGTACATCTGCCAGTAAGCCCGTCGCAGGACGCTGCCGAGCACGGCAGCGTCCTGCCTTTTACGGCGCCGGCAGCTTCATCAGCCGCGACGATACCCCGCGTTGGGCTTGTTGTGGCACAACGGGTAACTGGAACACGACCGGAACGGCCCATGCGGTCCATTCCGCTGCACAAACACCCCCACCTTGCACACTGGGCATCGTTCCTCGTTGATGGCCGCGCCTGAAATCCCGGTCACTTCCACAGCCCCGTCCTTGACCAGCTCATCCAGGAACGGCGAGTGCTTGCCCTGCAGGGTGAACATCACCACCGAGCGCCGCGCACGCGTCAGTGCCACATAGAACAGCCGCCGTTCTTCGCTCAGCGGGTAGGTATCGCCCTCCGGCATCGTCAGCGACAGCACCGGGTCATCCGAGCGCAGGCTGGGGAACCCACGGTTCACCATGCCCGGCAGGATCACGTAGTCCGCCTCGCGCCCCTTCGAGCGATGCGCGGTCAGGAACTCGACGTCCATCGTGCTGCCAAACGACGTTCTCCACTCCGCAGGCACCGCACTGCGATCGGCCTGATAGCGCCCGAGGATGAAGACCGTCACGCGTCCGTTGCGACCCTGCGGCACCGCACCGGACAACAGTTGCTGATGCAGCCTGGTGAGGTACTGGCGCACACCGTCCTGCACCTCCTCACGCCGGCTCATCTGGAAGGCCCGCAGCACCGGGCCGGTTGCCGACGCAGCAGAACGGACCGCCTTGGCAATCTGCGCCGGATTGCGACTGATGAAGCGGCTGGACACATCGCACAGTGCCTGCGGGCAGCGGAAGGTCTGCTCCAGTTTCAACACCTGGCCATGTCCCATCCACTCACGGAATCCGGTCATCACCGAAACGTCGGCGCCGGCGAAGCGGTTGATCGACTGCCAGTCATCGCCCACCGCAAACAGGTGGCGGCCCGGCTGGCTGACCAGCGCACGGCAGAGGCGGGCGCGGGCGCGCGAGGCGTCCTGGAATTCGTCGGCCAGCACCAGGTCGTAGGGCGACGCATAGTGTCCCTGCTCCAGCAGCCCGGCGGCCATGTTGAGCATGTCTTCGAAATCGATGCCGCGTTCGTCGGCCAGTGCGTTGTCCCAGGCCTGGAATACGGGGCCGGCGATTTCCAGGAAGCGGCGGTACCGTTCCTTGAATTGGTCTTCGGGCATCTGTCGCAAGCGCGCAGCCATATCGTCCAGCGTCAGGCAGTTGCTCTTGGCATGGGCAATGAACGTGCGCATCAATCCGATCAGGTCTGCATCCGGCATCGGCTTGGCGCCGGCATCGGGCAGTTCGCGGTCGGGGTTCGGGTCGAGCTCGACGCCGCACTCGCCCAATTTCTCCGTCAGGTCGTGCAGGGCGTGCCCGCTGCGCAGGCCAAACGAGGTGGTCTCGACAAGCGCAGTGCCACGCGCCACATGCTGTTGCCGCTTCCAGTGCATGCCCTCAGCATAGTTGGCGAAATGCTTCAGTGGCTGGCCATCGGCATCCAGCGCAAAGTGCTCGTGATACAGCGCGGCGTCCGGGTAATAGAAGTCCGGCCGATACTGGCGATGGGTGTCGGTGGCCGTATCAAATTCATAGCGTCGCTCGTAGTCGTACGCAACGCCGTTGTAGAACAGCCAATCGGCAATGACGCACTCTTCCAGGCTCTTTACCCGTTCACCCTGCAGGGAGCGGATGTAGGGCGTGCCGTCGCGGTCGAAGCCATCGGCCATCATCTCGGCGCCGAACGGCGGAAGGTCGCGGCCGAACACCAGCCGGAACATGTCCCACTGGGTGCGGAAGTGGATCGAGCGATCCTTCAGATCATCCACCAGCTCGGCCAGCTTGTTGAAGCCCTGCGTGGCATCGATGGCCCATTCGGGAATGTCGGGCTTGCGGCCGGTGGCCTTGCCGATGATGGCCAGGCCCAACGCATGGAAGGTCCGCGCCTCGACCACGGTGTCACCCATGCCGAGCCGATCAAAGGAGCGCTGCGCGCGCGCTTCCAGTTCCTTGGCCGCATCTTTGTTGAAGGCGAGCATGACGATCCGCTCGGGTTCGACAAAGCCGCGATCGATGGCATAAGCCGCCTTGGCGACCATCGTGGAGGTCTTGCCAGAGCCGGCCGCGGCCACGACCTGCACGCGGTTGTCGAAGCAGATGACCGCGCGGGCCTGTTCCTCGGTCAGCGGTCTGCTCTCGACCCGGTCCAGGAAGTCCTTGGCCAGGACCAGCTCACGCATGGCCATGGCGTCGTTCGCTTCGGCCCATACGGCAGGCCAATCCAGATGCCAGTCGTTCAGCGCTTCCAGCGCGGCCAGATGGTGGCTGGAGCGTAGGTCGTCATGCACGCTGGCATCGAGGAACAGGCGCTCCAGCTCATCCGGGGAGAGTGGCAGGGCGGGGCGGTCGGCCAGCAGCGCTTGTTGTTGTTCGTGGGTGATCCAACGCCGGCTGGCGTGACCGCGATCGGTCAGTGCGTCCGCTGCACTTAGCCAGGCCTGGATCTGCGCCAGCACGTCCTCGAACAGGCCTTTGCGCCCGCGTGTGCTGCGCGCGGACAACACGTCCTGCACCGCCGCGGCGAATTGGGACGCTTGCCGATTGGGCAGCCCGCCCACGGACACAGGACCCCGTTCAGTTTGCAGCGCAACCCGGGCCCAGAACAGCCCGGGGACAACCTGCACACGATGATCGCCATCCACGTGCTGGCGGTATTGCTCGCCCCCAAGGGTCAGCTCGAGGTGTTCGCCATCAAGCCGCAGCCGCCACAGTGGCGAGCGGGTCACACGCTGGCCCCAGCCCGAGGGGCGCCATTCCATAGACATCCAGATACTGCCTTGCATGCTTCACCGGGCGTATAGCGCCCTTACAACCCCATGATAAGGGGCCTTGGTGCCGCATGTGGCGCCCGCGCATCTGGCGCGCTGGCTGATGGCGTGTCACGCGTTCACATCCACGACAATCCGCCCACGCACCTTGCCCGGGATGATCTGCTCGTACACGTCCAGCACCTCGGCAAGGCCGATCTGCTGCACGGTGCTTTCCAGCTTCTGCAGGTCCAGATCGGTGGCGAGGCGGTCCCATGCACGCTGGCGTACGTCCTGCGGGGCATTCACCGAGTCCACGCCGGCCAGGGTCACGTTGCGCAGGATGAAGGGAATGACCGACCCGTGCAGCGCATCACTCTGTGCGAGGCCACACGCTGCCACGGCGCCACGGTACTTGGTCTCTGCAATCGCGTTGACCAGCGTCGGTCCACCGGCCACGTCCACCACGCCGGCCCAGCGTTCCTTGCTGACCGGCCTGTCACGCGGCTCGGAGAACTGCGCGCGGTCGATGATCTCCGCTGCACCGAGGCTGTGCAGATACTCGGCGTGTTCCGGGCGGCCGGTGGCGGCCACTACGCGGTAGCCCAGCTTGGAAAGAATGGCCACGGCAATCGAGCCCACGCCGCCATTGGCGCCGGTTACCAGCACATCGCCCTTCTCCGGGGTCACATCCGCGTCTTCCAGTGCCAGCACGCACAGCATGGCGGTGTAGCCGGCAGTGCCGATGGCCATGGCATCGCGGGTGGTCAGGTTGCCGGGAATCTTGTTCAGCCACTCACCCCGCACGCGGGCGCGCTGGGCCAGGCCACCGTGGTGGCCCATGCTCAGGTCCCAGCCATTGAGCACCACGCGATCACCGGTTTTGAAACCGGCATTGCTGGATTCCAGCACCACGCCCGCCAAGTCGATGCCGGGAATGAGCGGATACGTGCGCATGACCGGGCGCGAATGGGTCAGCGCCAGCGCGTCCTTGTAATTGAGCGTCGAATATTCAACCTGCACCAGGACGTCGCCATCCATCAGGTTGGCTTCATCGAAATCGACAAGTTCGGTGGAAACTCCATCGTCGGTCTTGCGGGTCAGCAGCGCCTTGAAACTCATGGTGGGGCCTCGCGTTCAGGGGATGGCCCCATGCTAGGCTCGCACCGTTATTGCAACAAGAACGATGGTTTTTCGTAGGTACTATGGTTTTCCGGAGTAGGCATGCGTAGCAGGCGTTGGGATGGCAAGAGCGGGTGCGCCGTGGAAGTCACGCTGTCGGTGATGGGCGGCGTGTGGAAGCCGATCATTCTTTTCCACTTGATGACTGGCAAGCGGCGTTTCATGGAATTGACGCGGCGGGTACCCAACGCCACGCAATCCATGCTGACCAGCCAGTTGCGCGAACTGGAGGCCGATGGGGTGGTGATCCGCCACGTCTATGCCGAAGTGCCGCCCAAGGTGGAATACGAACTTTCCGAATTCGGGCGCACGCTGGTGCCGGTGCTGCTGGCGATGCGCGAGTGGGGCGAAACCTATCGCGGGTACCAGAGTACGCGCGGGGACAGTTGAAGGCTGGGAGCCGGTGATGCCGGAAGTGCGGTGAGCCTCCTGCCGCAGCGGTTCATGTGATCGCGCTCTGCGCCACGCGAACCATTAGTCCTCCGCTCATGAGGGAGGCAGCGAAGATTGGGGCACATCCCCGCAGGTCACCACGACAGGCTTCAACTCGCGGCCATCGGCGGATTGACGCAGGTGAAAGCAGGCTCTGAATACACGCAACTTTCCCGAAGTTCCATCGTCCAGGCTATCTGGCGTATACCCAGAGAGCACCACCTGGTAGTACGCGCCCACCTGCAGCGGCGGTGCAGGGGTGGGACCGGATCCATAGGGTATGCACTGGTCAGGTGGGAGCGAAGGTTCGGGAATGTGCTCGTCCATGAAGACCCGTTCCCACGTTGGGTAGAGTCCTTGCCCAGCAGCGCTCACTGCGATGGAGTCGATATCAGGCGGCTCGGATCGATTCCCGCGCGTGTCAGGAACACCAAAGCAAAGCCTGCCGTCAGACGTGCTGATCGTGGCCTTCTGGTAGCGCCCTGGCGGCGCTGAGCAGCTGGCCACGAGAGGTATCAGGATTGCCAAAAGGAACCATGCTTGTCTGATCATCGTGTGGTCCTCGGGAGGTTGCGCTTGTCGGAAGTTGACGCGAGGAATAGTGAGAGGACGCGTTTCAACTGGGCATGGATGCCGAATGTGGTTCGATACCTTGTGTTGCTCATCTTGCTTTGTGAATCACGGAAGGCAACGAGAAAGTAGTCAGCGAGGATGTCGCCTTGCGCCTCCATGTTGTAGTCGTGGAGCAGGCGCACGTCATCGAGGACATAGTCGTAGCTCATGTTCGGTCGCGGTCCACGCACCAGCCTCACGTTGTAGCGGAGCTGATGCTGCCAGACATGGGTCATTTCGTGGATGAAAAGCTGCTGGTTGCGAAGATCGCCAGAAGAGTAATCATGAATGTACAGGTCTTTCGGGAAGTAGATCTCGCCATTTGGCGCAACCACCGTGTCCTCAGGTTGCATCCCAAACAACATCCAGTAGCCATGGTTGTGAATCCTCACCAGGCTGTAGTCAATCGCATCGCCGAACACCAGCTGTGCCATCTCGATCTCGCCTTGTGTCAAGCCGCGTTCATGGCTTGGTACCTGCACCGGTACGATCGACGTTCCCATGGTGTCAGAGGTAGTAATCACACCATCGACATCAAAAACCGCTGCATCATCGATCCCGGCCAACAAGGTGCGTTCGCAACAACCGCTCGTGGCGCTGGGTGGGCGCAACTCCGCGCGCACCACCGCCACGCTCTCGCGGGTTGAAACACGTGACGTCTCGCCCAGTGCGTTGGTCATGCCGGAGAAGGTCTGGCCGTTCGCCAGATGGAGCGTGTAGGGAAGTTCCCGCAACGGCATGCCCTGTGAGCCGGTGAAACGGATAGCCTGGTCGAACTGAAGGCGGCGGCCGCTGGCCAGCGGCGTTTCAGCACGCTGCGTACCGGCCATGTTGGGACTGGCAGTCCCGCCTGTGGTGGCAGTATTGGATACGTACCCCCTGAGCTGTTGGCTTGACATCACCCTGCAGCCACACGCGAGCGCGCATCCGTCCAGCGCAACAGGCTGGCCATCGATGATGATCGTGCTGTCACCTTCGACAATCGCAAACACCCCTTTGTGCATGTGCGGGCACGTCGCCTTGTCGCCCACGCGTGCAACGCCCATGCCCTCGATATCGGTTCGGTTCGACGCAGTGATTACACGCCCACCGCTGGAGGTCGGGTCTCCCATCACAATCCAGTTCCGTGCCATGAATCGCTTCCATTGCTGATCGGTCGGCAGAATCCGATGCAGTTCGGCGTTGCTTCGCGTGGCTTTTGCGACAAGCACGCCGGAGCCCAACTGCAATGGGCTCCGGCGGGTTCATTGGAAGTGCGGGTTCGATCTCTGATGTCGGATCAGCAGAGTCTTCAAGGGTCGAACGCGACACCTGACCTGTTCCGACCTGAGCGGCATCCGGAGAACAGTGAGTCAGCTGTGTCGCGTGTGGCCTGCCCGCATGCACAGCACCAGCCATCTGCAGGCGAACATTCCCGCCCCATCTGGTGGGTTTGATGGATAACTCGCCACGACATGACGCAAGTACCGCGACTGCGCGCCGACGCGGCATTTCCCTACTTCTCATCCACGAACGAGTGCGCCAATCATCGCCGCGCCAAGGCACTCGCCCTGGCCGGGATTGGCGTCCCGAACTTACGTACCGCTACCGGTCGTGTTTGCAGCCTTCGCTGCAGACATGACAATGCACCGCCTGCCAGTTCATGGCGGACGGTGCGTGGGGATCCTTCGATCCGCCGGCTTCAGCGGTACGTATCCGGCACGCCAACCCGCACCGTCCGCCACCTTGCATCTGCAGGTGGCCACACCGTGAGGTTGTCGCCATGCCTGACCGTACTCCCGACATTCCCCGCCTGCGCGAGCTGCTCGGCGCCGCCGCGTGTGATCTTCCCGCCGCCCTGGCCGAAACGCTTGAGGCGGCGCTCTGCGAATCCGCGGAGTCCGTCGCGCCGTCGGCGTTCTTCGCGCACTTGAAAGGCCACGGTGAGAATCTGCGAGCCGATGGCCAGCCTTGGACCGAAACCCGGCTGAGCCCCGGCCGCGCCTTCGATCTGGCCCTGGCCACCCGCAGTGCCTCGGGCATCACCGCGCTGACCGCCATGCTGCACGCCGCGCATGTGGCGCGGGAGAGTGATGATCCCGCCTGTTGCCCGTCCGCAGCGCTGGTCGAAGGCCTGTTCAACGCCTGCCAGGTGCTGTCGCTGCAGGTGGAGCGCTGCCTGGTTCCGTGATGGCGCAGGCTGCGCGGGGCTGTGCTGCAGCCTCACGCGGTCTTTGCAACTCGGCGGGCAGGCATTGCTAAGTTCGCTTGGCATCCATCACAGGAACCTGCAATGACCCGGACGTCCACGCGTGTACTGCTCGGCCTCTGCCTGATTCCGGCCGCAGCCTTTGCCCAATCCGACCGCCAGGTAGCCGAAGACATGGCTACCCGCGCGGCCAATGTCTGCCCCGGCCACAGCAGCGAGCGCACCACGCCGACAGTGAAGAAGGTGCCGGTCGGTGCGCTGCGCGTCATGCTCGACCGTGGGCTGGTGATGTGCCCGGACCGCCGGCTGGATGCTTCTGCGCCCGCGGTGTTCTACGGCCGCGTGGGCGTGTTCGGCTGGAATCCGGAGGTGCCGGCCGCTGCGGCGGTGGTCGTGGCCAAGATCGACCAGATGACCCGCAAGGATGAGTACCCGGTGGAGACGCTGGTGTGGGATGCCAAGGGCACCGCGCTTACCCAGCAGACGGTGCCGGCGTTCGAGCCGCGGCCGGGTGCGGCGGTGCTGTACAAGGTGCGCTGACTGCCGCGCGCTACCCGCTGGATGCCCATTCTGCGGGGCGCTCTGGCGCTCGCGCGTGGTGACGGAGCCGTGCCCACCAAGGTGGGCACCTACCAGAACGATGCAACCTGGCATCCGGCAATGCCGCACGATCAGGCGCTGACCCCGTACCAAGGCGCTACTTCGCCGGGGCGTCTGCCGTCTGCGCGGCCACCATGGCCTGCTGCATTTCCTTCAGCGACAGATAGCCATCGCCATCAGTATCCAGCCCCGCGAAATACTTCTCGATTTCCGGCACCACGGCGGCTTCCTTCCTGCTGATCTTTCCGTCTTTGTCGGCATCCATTTCCTTGAACGCGGCGTCGATGGAGTCGGCCTGCTTGCTGAAGCGTGCCTGCTGGTACTTCGCGTACTCGGCCTTGTCGATGCGGCCATCGCCGTTGCTGTCCATGACGGCGAAGCTGGAATCGATATAGGCCTGCTTCGGGTCGCCGCTGGCGGCGTGGCCGATCAGCGGTGCGGCACACAGGGTGATGATGAGTAGCGTCTTGTTCATGCGGTCGGTTCCTTCGGAATGCAGGGCAGGTCAGCGGCAGGGATAGGTGTAGCCATCCGAGCCACGGTAGGTGTCGTTGCGGCGGTCGTAGTTGCCGTAGCGGTTCATGCAGTAGTCGGCACGTTCGCGGGTCTCGCGCTCGCGCTTGGCCGCCGCAGCGATTACGCCGGCAACTACCGCCGCGCCCACAACGCCCACCACCACGCGCTTGGCCTTGTCGTCATCGCGCCGTTCGCGCTCCCGTTCGCGTTCGCGGCGCTCCCATTCGTCGCGCTGGCGGTCGTGATAGCCCCGGTCCCAGCCGGAGCGGTAGCCATCGCGGTCCTGTGCATGGGCGTCGCCCGCGTATGGAATCAGCACCAGCAGTTGCAGTGCGGCCCCCAGCAGCAACGCCGTACGTCCTGTCTTCTGAAACATCGTTCCGCTCCTGTGCGGCTGTGTCGGTGGTGCCAGTACAGCGCGCGGACATTGCGCGAACCTGTAGTCGTTCTTGTGGAATGCGCGTTGTTCAGCGCACCAGCGCCTCCACCGGGTCCAGCTGCGCCGCGCGGCGGGCCGGCAGGAAGCCGAAACCAATGCCGATCAGGCTGCTGCAGGCAAACGCGGCCAGGATCGAGGCGCTCGAGAACACCAGCGAGAAGCCGATGTCGGCCAGTGCCAGCACGGCCCCCAGCGCCAGCGCCACGCTGATACCCAGCACGCCACCGAGCAGGCAGACCAGTACCGACTCGATCAGGAACTGCTGCAGGATATCGCTGCGGCGCGCGCCCACCGCCATGCGCACGCCGATCTCGCGGGTACGCTCGGTCACCGACACCAGCATGATGTTCATCACCCCGATGCCGCCCACCACCAACGCGATGGCGGCAATGGAGCTGATCATCAGCGTGAGGATGCGGGTGGTCTGCTCGATCGACGTGCGGATCTGCGCGTTGTTGCTCATGTAGAAGTCGCGCCGCCCATGCCGGCGCTCCAGCAGCCGGCCGATGGCGGCCTCCGCCGCCTGCATGCCCACAGTGTCGGACACGCGCACGGTAATGCTGGACACATGGCTCTGCCCCAGCATGCGCGCCATGGCGGTGGTGTAGGGCACCCAGACCTGCAGCAGCGAGGCATCGCCGACGGCACCGGCCTCCTTCTTCACCACGCCCACCACCTGCACCGGAACGTTGCCGAGCAGCAGGGTCTGGCCGATAGGGTCTTCCTGTGCGGCGAAGAACCGTGCCCGTGTATTGGCGTCGATTACCACCACCTGCTGGTAGCCGGTGATGGCGGGCTGGGCAAAGAAGCGGCCTTGCCCGAGCTTCAGGCCGTGCACGCGGAAGTACTGTTCACTCACGCCCTGCATCTGCACGTTGGCCGAGCGGTTGCCGCGCTGGGCAGTGCCACTGCTGGCGACGCCGGGCGTGGCGCTGTCCACGAACGGTTGCGCGGCCAGTGCCGTGCTGTCGCCGGGCGTCAGGGTTTCCACCTGTGCGGCGTGCACATCGCCGAAGCCGGAGCCCGGGTAGACCTCGATGGTGGTGGTGCCCAGCGAGGCGATGTTGGACAGGATGGCCTGGCGTGCGCCGGTGCCCAGGGCGACCACCGATACCACCGAGGCGATGCCGATGATGATGCCGAGCATGGTCAGGAAGGTGCGCATGCGGTGCGCGTTCATTGCGCGCAGGGCCATGCGGAAGGCTTCACCGAAGCGGTCGCGCAGCGCCTGCCAGCCGCTGCCTTCGCTGCGCACCTGCAGGGTGGCTGGGTTGCTGGAGGCCGCCGCTGTCGCGGCAGCGGTAGGGCGATCATCGACGATGCGCCCGTCGCGGATCTCGATGATGCGTTGCGCATGCTCGGCCACGGCCATGTCATGGGTGACCAGCACCACGGTGTGGCCTTCGGCATGCAGTTCGCCGAGGATTTTCATCACCTCCTTGCCGGACTGAGTGTCCAGTGCGCCGGTCGGCTCATCGGCGAAGATCACCGCGCCGCCGTTCATCAGTGCACGCGCGATGGACACGCGCTGCTGCTGCCCGCCGGACAGCTCGCCAGGCAGGTGCTGCATGCGTTCGCCCAGGCCCAGCCGCTGCAACAGCGCCTGCGCGCGGGCATGGCGGTCGGCGCTGGGTTGGCCGGCATAGATGGCCGGCACTTCCACGTTGCCCAGCGCGGTCAGGTCGGTCAGCAGGTGGTAGCGCTGGAAGATGAAGCCGAAGTGCTCGCGGCGTAGCTCGGCCAGTTCGTCCGGCGACATCTGCGCAGTCTCGCGACCGGCAATCTGATACGCGCCGGCCGAGGGCCGGTCCAGGCAGCCCAGGATGTTCATCAGGGTGGATTTGCCCGAGCCGGACTGGCCGACGATGGCCACCAGTTCACCCGCGCGGATGTCCAGGTCGATGCCATCGAGCACGACCAGGGTCTGTTCGCCAGCGGCGAATTCACGGCGGATGCCGCGCACGCGCAGCAGCGGTGTGTCCTTCTCTGCGCTGGTCATGGCTGTGCGGCGGCGGTGGCGGTGGCATCGCCGGCCTGGGCCAGGACCACCTGCTCGCCTTCCTGCAGGCCACTGCGCACTTCCACGTTGATCTGGTCGTCCAGTCCGGTGGTGATGCGCCGCGGGGCAGGGTGGCCATCCGCGCCGCGGACCTGCACGTTGTAGCTGCCATCGGTGGCGCGCGCACCCAGCGCGGCCGAGGGAATGGTCAGCACGCCCTTGGCACGCCCCAGCACGATGCGCACCTGCGCGGTCATGTAGCTGCGCAGGCGGCCATCGGCGTTGTCCACGTCGAACTGGCCGTTGTAGTACATGGCGGTGCGGCTGGCACCCGCCGACGCCCCTGCCGGACTGAAGCCGGAGGTGTCTTCGTTGGTGATTGACTCCGGTGCCGGCGCGATGTCGCGCAGCGTGCTGCTGTAGCGTCGGCCGCTGTCGCCCAGGATGGTGAAGAACGCCTCCTGTCCCAATGCGGTGTGCACCACGTCCGCCTCGGAGATTTCGGCGTAGACGGTCATCACGTCCTGGTTGCCGAGCATCACGATGGTCGGTGCGCTCTGTACCGCATTGACGGTCTGGCCCTGCCGCGCGACCACGGCCAGCACGGTGCCATCGGTGGGCGCGGTGATGCGGGTGTAGCCCAGGTTCGTCTGCGCCACATCCACATCGGTCTGCCGCTGCACCACTTCGCCATCGAGTGCGGCGATCTGCTCCCGCGTGGCATCGACCTTGGCCTTTGCCGCATCGTAGTCGGCGCGTGCGACCAGTTGCCTTGAAACCAGTGCCTGCTGGCGTTGAAGGGTCAGCTGGTACTGGCGCAGGTCGGTGGCCAGGGCATCACGGTTCGCGCGGGCGCTGCGCTGGGCGGCCTGCGCGCTCTGCAGCGCATTGCGCTGGGTGCGCGAGTCGATCTCGGCGATGAGGTCACCGGCCTTTACCTTGTCGCCCAGCTTCACATGCAGGGTTTCGATGCGGCCGGAGACCTGAGCGCCCACGCTCACCAGCCGCGAGGGCTTCAGCGTGCCGGTGGCTTCCACCACCTGTTCGATGTTGCCACGGGTGACCGGCGCCACCTCCAGGCGAGGCGGTGGCGCGGGTCGCAGCCAGGCGAACAGGAGCAGCGCGGAGCAGAGCAGTACGGCGGCAATGATGAGCACGCGGCGACGCTTGCGCGGTACGGCGCTCATCGGCTCAGCATCCAGAAAAGACAGGGCATCGTGGGTCCTCGCGACAGATGGGATGCACGCCTGCGGTGACAGGTGTGGATGGTCGTCGAGTCTCGATGTGCTGGATTGCGTGAACCTTGCGGCGGTGCCGGCCTGTCAGTGCACCGTGCCGAGTGCGAGCAGGGTTACCGCAATGAACTGCAGCACGCTGCCGAGCGCCAGCAGGACGTGGCGCAGGCGTTGCGACACGCGGCGCAGGCTGCAGAGCTGGCATATCGCGCCAGCCAGCAGCCAGGCTGACGTGATGACGGGCCTCGGACCTGTGGCACCGAGGACGATGACCGGCAAGGTAACGGCCAGCATCATGCCGGCGGCACGCGCGTCCAGCACCCGGGGGATCGAGGGAATCGGTCGGGATGCTGCCTCGCGCCACACTGCCAGCATATGCAGCCCCGCATGCAAGGTGACGAACAGCACGATGGCGGCGGCTGTTCCCGGCGCGTGGCGGAATGTTGCAGCCACCAGTGACATGCCAGGCAACAGCAGGAACAGTGCGCCGGCCAGGCGTATCAGGGCGTCCACCCGCTCGGGTTCGGCAGGTATCCGCAGCCAGTGCGGCCAGTGCTTGCCGCCACGGCTGCGCCACGTTCGCGCGCGATGATTCCACGCTGCCGCGGTCAGACTGGACGTACAGCCGGGGGGCGGAGTACGCGTGGTAGACGAAGAGGGATGCGCTCCCTGTGTCACATGCAGGCTTCCTGTCAGACCCGGACGCGGCATCATGAGCAATGCCACGCCTGCAGATGCTGTGCGGCGAACATTGCCGCAACCTTGCGCATCGGCTCCGGCCGCCAGGCGTGGACAGCGGGCAGTCAGCCCCGCAGGTACGCTGCGCTCAGCGCTCCGGTGGCGGCGCGCTGCTGACGCCCGGATGCAGCGGGAACTCGACGCGGATCAATGCGCCGCCGCCGGGTGCATCCAGAATCGTGACGCGGCCGCCATGCCGGTCGATCACCTGCCGCACCAGATTCAACCCCAGCCCGGCACCGGTCTGGCGCGGGCGCAGGCGCTGGAAGGGCTCGAACACGCGCTCGCGCTGGTCGACCGGAATGCCGGGGCCGTCGTCCTCCACTTCCAGGCAGCTGCCCTGCACGCGCACGATGATATGGCGCCCGCCATGCTCGGCTGCATTCAACACCAGATTGGAAAGCACGCGCTCTACCGCGCCGGCCTCGCCCAGCACCGGGAAGTTCGGTTCCACCGCGACGGCGACCGTCTTGTCGGACTGGATCAACAGCGGCGCCAGATCGGCCACGACCCGCTTGGCCACGCGGGCCAGGTTGAGCGAGTCCTTCGGTCCATCTTCTTCCATGCGGTGCAGGTCCAGAAGCTGTTCGGCCAGCGTCGCCAGCCGCGCGACTTCCACGGCCAGGCTGCGGGACGTGGCGTCGTCGGTGGCATCGATCTTGACCCGCAGGATCGCGATCGGCGTACGCAGCTCATGGGCGGCGGCGGCGATGAAGCGACGCTGCCGCTCGTGTCCCTCGTCCAGGCGGTCCAGCGCTTCGTTCACCGCCGTCACCAGTGGAGCGATCTCCACCGGTACGGCGGTCTCGGTCAGGCGGATGCCGCGACGGCTGGCGGAAATGTTGCGGGCCTCCTGCGCGATGCGTTCCACGCCAGCCAGGGCGCGACGGACGATGATCGGGGTCAGGATGAGGGTGGCCAGGCCCAGCAGCAGGAAGATCGGCAGGGTGATGATGTGTGCGGCCAGCGCCATCTGCCAGGTCAGCGAATCGGTTTCGCCATGGGCCATGATGGTCAGCTTGCCGGCCGGGCCGCTGTGCTGGCGTATCGCCACCGCCAGACCATCGCTGCGGTCGCGTCCGCGCAGGTCGCCATAGGGAATGCCGTCCAGGGCGCCGACCAGCGAGGCATAGGCGGGTGGAACATGGCCGAAGGTCACATGGTGGCCATGCTCATCCTCGGCGATGAACCACGCGCCGGGAACGATCTTCAGCAGCTCGGCCAGCTCAGGCGTGTGCTCCACATATAGTTCGCCCGTGCTGTCGCGGTGAACGGCCTCTGCGGCCACCGGGGCAAAGGTCTGGATGGTGTAGTAGCCGCCGCTGTCGGCACGCACCAGCACCATCAGCAGCGCAAAGAACGCCACCAGCAACGCAAGCAGCTGGTAGATCAGCGTTTTGACGATCAGCGGGCGCTTCAGGGAGGGGCGTCGCGCCATTACTTCGTTTCCCGCATCAGATAGCCGACACCGCGGATGGCATGGATTTCCACCCCGGCATCGGCGTCGGCCAATTTGCGCCGCAGGCGCGAGACATGCGAGTCGAGCGTGTTGGAATGGATGCCGTCGTCGAAGCCATACACCGCCATTTCGATGGACTCGCGCAGCACGGTGCGGCCCAGCCGGCGGGCGAGGGCGGCCAGCACCCGGATCTCGCGGCGCGGAAGCTCCAGTCGCTGCCCACCTACCGTGGCCTCGCCCGAGGCGGGGTCGAACAGCAGCCGGCCGATACTCACCGGCTCTACCTGCATGCCGCCCGGCCGGCGCCCGGCTGCCCGGATCCGCGCGAACAGTTCCTCCAGCGCGAAGGGCTTGGCCAGGTAGTCGTCGGCCCCTTCATCCAGGCCGGCGATGCGGTCCGGCAACTGTCCCAGCGCACTGAGCACGATGATCGGTACCCCGGGGTTGTGCCCGCGCAGGACCTGAATCAGGCCCAGCCCGTCACCATCGGGCAGGGTGCGGTCCAGCAGCACCAGATCGTGCGACCCGGAAAGCGCCGCTTCGCGGGCCAGTGCCAGCGTGTTGGCCAGGTCCACCACGTAGCGCTCGCGCTGCAGGGCGGACTTCAGCGTGGCAGCCAGTTCGGCTTCGTCTTCGATCAGCAGGATGTGCATCGGCGGGAATCGGGCGGGAAGGGGCGCAGGGGACTTCGGCAGGCGCCGGCACCGTATTACAGGAACATTGCGTGAACATGGCGTGCCAACGCAGGGCGAGCCCCGCAGCGGTGAGGCCCTCTGGCGCAAGGTTGGCGCAATCCGGGCACTCCAGCCTTGGCGCCCGTCTGCTGATCCCCAACCCTGGAGTGCCCATGAAGTTGTACGTTCCGCTGTTGTTCGTTGCCGCGCTGGGCGGCTGTACCACCGCCAAGATGACCGTCACCCCCGATGGCCGCCGTGGCGTGTCCATCGACTGCAGCGGCTCCAGTTCCTGGAGTGGCTGCTACGAGAAGGCCGGGCAGATGTGCCCGGGAGGCTATGTGGTCTTCAGCAAGGATGGCGATGAAGGAAATGCCATCGCGGTGGGCAACAGGAACGGCTTCACCTCCACCCAGATGGCCACCCGCTCGATGCTGGTGTCCTGCTCGCACTGACGCTGGCAGGGGAAGTGGGTTGCCACTTCCCCCGCTGCTCCCTGCAGCACGGCCTCAGAAGCTGTAGGCCGCCTGCACATACACCCGCCGCGGTTCACCCGGGAAGTGCCCGTTGCGCTCGATGAAGCCGCTGGCGGCGTACACCTTGTCGAACAGGTTCTTGACGTTGGCCTGGAACTGCCACTGCTTCCACGTGGTCTTCCAGCTCACATCGAACACGGTGTAGGCCTTCACCGTCTGCCCGTCCAGGCTGACACGTTCTCCGACATGATCCACGCCGAAGCCAATCGCTGAGTTGATCGAGGGCAGGTCATAGCGCGTCCACAGGCCCACTTTGTTGCGTGGTGCGTTGGCGAAGCGGTCGCCCGAGGCATTGGTGATGCCGCCTGGACCGGCATCCTTCACCCGCGCGTCGTTGTAGGCATAGGTCAGATTCAGCACCCAGCGCTCGGTGATGTCGGCCAGCAGGTCCAGTTCCATGCCGGTGCTGCGCACCAGGCCCAGTGCGGCCAGCTGGTTCACCCCGCCGATCACCTCGCCGGTGGCCTGTACGATGTTGCTGCGGTCGATGCGGTAGGCCGCCATGTTCAAGGTCACGCGGTCGGCCAGCAGGGATTTCAGGCCAACCTCCCACTGCCTGCTGCGCTCGGCATCGAACGGGCCGCCCGCGGCCGGGTTCTGGTTGGCCGCGCTCTGCGGCACGAAGCCACTGGCCACGTTGGCGTATACGTTCAGCCCCTCGCGCACGCTGAAGGTGCTGCCCAGCCGCCAGCTGAGGTCGTTGCCTTCCACGCCGCTGCCACCCAGGCGGTCCTCATCCTTGAAGCCATCCCAGCGCAGCCCGGCCAGCACGTGCCAGCGCGGGCCCAGCGCCAGCTCATCCTGCAGATAGCCGCCGTAGCGCTTGCTGCGCGTGGAGGTGCTGCGCCAGGGCAGGGCGGCCAGGTTGTAGTCATGCCAGGTGCTGGCGCCATAGACCGGGTTGAACAGATCGATGCCGCGCACCGGGCCGGCGCCGCGTGCTAGGTCGGCGCTGTTGGCGGTCTGCGCGGTGAAGTCGGCGTCGAGTTGGTACACATCGGCGCCGAACAACACCTTGTGTTCGATGAGCCCGGTGTTGATCCGCCAGACCGCATTCGCGCTGGCGGTGAACGCCTCGTTGTCGCGGATCTGGTTGCGCAGCTGGCGCGTCATCCACTCGGCCACGCCATCGCGGTCACGGTCGATCAGCCCCATCGGCTCGTGGTACATCTGGTGTTCGTTGTTGCTGAACCAGCGTGCGGCAACGTCCACATCAAGGGTGTCGCGTGGTGCGAAGCGGTACTGCACCAATGCCACCTTGGCGCGCATGTCGAGGAAGTCGTTGGCCTCGTTGTGGTTCCAGCGGCGGTCGGTCAGGAAGGTCCCGGCATCGTTCACCGGCACACCGCGCAGGCGGTTGCCGCCCAGGTTCTGGGTGATGTCGGTGAACTGCAGCACCAGTTCGCCGGTCTGGCCGACATCAAAGGCCAGCGACGCATCGCCGATCACGCTTTCGCTGTCGGCGTTCCAGCGCACGCCCTGTTCGCTGTCGGCATACAGGCCTGCGCGATAGCGAACGCTGCCGGTGGCATTCAACGGCCCGGTGCCTTCGATCGAGCCCGCACGGAAATCCTTGTCGCCCACCTGCAGCTCGATGCGGCGCTCGGCACGAGCCTTCGGCTTGCGCGTCACATAGTTGATGACGCCGCCGGCATCGCCGCCGCCGTACAGCGCACCGGCAGGGCCCTTCAATACCTCCACGCGCTCGATGTTGAACAGCTGCGGTACCGAGAAACCTGCATAGGGATCGCCACGCAGGCCGTCGTACAGCACGTTCTCCTGGCGGAAACCGCGCAGGGTCACGCCGGCATAGCTGAAGAAGCTGATGCCGCTGATGCTGCGGTACAGGTCGGTCACCTGGCGCGCGGCCTGGTCGTCGATCAGCTCGCGCGGGATCACCTGGATCGACTGCGGGACCAGCTCCAGCGGGGTGTCGGTACGAGTACCAACGGCCGCATCGGTGGCGCGGTAGAGGGTCTGCGCACGGCCGCGGACTTCGACCTTGTCCAGGTCCCTGGGGGCGTCTGCCGGGGTCTCGGCGGCCAGTGCGAGGGAGGTCAGGGAAAGGCCCAGCGCAAGGCACAGGGCGCGCGGCAGAGGAGCGGAAAGGGGCATGGGGGCGAGGTGGGGGTGGTTGCAAATGAGAAAGATTAGCATTTGCAACACTTCGTGACCTATCCCCCGAATGCGCTATGGACGCAAGGCCGGGTCTGTATACGGCGTGCCTGCCAAGGCCACCAGCACCCCGGTGGCGCCACGCACGATCAGCTGCTGCATGGCCTCGCGCGGGTCTTCACCCTGCCGCTGGCTGGCCAGGCCCTTCTCGTAGGCCGCCACCATCGACGCCATCAGCATGCCCGCGCCCAGCCTTGCCTCGGCATCGCTGGCGGGCCTGCCGGCAGCATCGGCCATCAGCTGCGCTAGGTCGTCGCTCAGTTGCGCCTGCAGCCTGCGCGCGTGCGCGACAAGCACGGGACTGTCGGCTACGGTCGCCCAGAACGCCGCTGCGCCGGCGTTGATCCGCAGCAGCGGATGGCCGCTGTCCAGCAGTTGCCGTACCAGTGACTGGAAGGCGCCCAGCGGGGCCATGTCGTTGTGGGCCAGCATGCCCTCGCGCAGCAAAGCGCGCGCCTCCTCGTCGCGGTCGAAGACCAGGTCTTCCTTGCTGGCGAAGTAGTTGAAGACCGTCTTGCGCGAGACCCCGGCGGCCTCGGCGATCTCGGACATCGACACCGCCTCGAAGCCGCGCCGGATGATCAGCTCGGTGGCGACGTCTGAAATCGCTTGTCGGGTCTCGGCCTTGCGCTGCTCGCGGCGGCCCGGGGATGGGGTCATCGGAGGTTCACTTGTAGAAACGTACACCGAGTGTAACATTATGATCGCCAGAGCGCCGGCCCGGTGCTCACGAGGAAGTCCCAATGCTGTACGACGTCGTCATCGCCGGTGCGGGCCCGGTCGGCCTGTTCCTGTCCTGCGAACTGGCCCAGGCAGGCTGTTCGGTTCGGGTGCTGGAACAGGCCGAGTCTGCCGAATCCCCGCTGAAACGCTTGCCGCTGGGCCTGCGCGGCTTGAACGCCCCCACCCTGGAGGCGCTGGATCGGCGCGGCCTGCTGGACGCGGTTGCCGCGGCCCAGGTGCTGAAGCCGGACAAGGGCGCCCCCCCGCCCGGCACGGCGCACTGGCTGGCGCAGCCGCGGCCGTTGGGGGGCCACTTCGCCGGCATTCCGTTCGCGCTGGACAACGTGGACAGCGGGCGCTGGAACTGGCGGCTGCCAACGCCGGTCGGCACGCAGATGGCGATCGAGCTGCAGGCGCTGGAAGCGGTATTGACCGAGCGCGCAGTCGGGCTGGGCGTGCACATCGATCGCGGCTGCGCGGTACAAGCGGTGCAGGTGGAGGAGGCTCAGGTCGCTGTGCAGACGACCACACACGGCACCGTCCACGGCCGCTGGCTGGTTGGCTGCGATGGTGCCCGCAGCACCGTGCGCAAGCAATCGGGTTTCAGCTTCGAAGGAACCGAACCGGAGTTCACCGGCCATTCCCTGCTCGTCGAACTGGAAGATCCTTCGATGCTCACGCCGGGTCGCCAGTACACCGCGCATGGGATGTGCAATTTCAATCCTCCGGGTGTGCTGGCACTGGCCGATTTCGACGGCGGCGCTGGCCATCGCACGGCGCTGGACCTGCCGTCGGCGCAAGCGCTGCTGCGGCGCGTGTCCGGTCGCAATGCAACGATCACCGCGCTGCACCTGGCCACCACCTGGACCGACGCCGCGCGCCAGGCCAGCGCCTACCGCAACGGTCGCGTGCTGCTGGCCGGTGATGCCGCACACATGCATTCACCGTTGGGTGGGCAGGGGTTGAACCTGGGCATCGGCGATGCAATGAACCTGGGCTGGAAGCTGGCGGCCGTGGTCCGTGGCGATGCCGGAGAGGCCTTGCTGGACAGCTATCAGGCCGAGCGGCATCCGATCGGCGCGAAGGTGCTGGACTGGTCGCGTGCGCAGGTCGCGCTGATGCGGCCGGGCGCCGGTTCGCGCGCGCTGGCGGCCGTCATCGCCGATCTGGCCGACACCCGCGATGGCGCGACCTATCTGGCCGAGCGGGTCTGGGGCGTGGCGCAGCAGCTGGCGCTGGGCGATGGGCACCCGCTGGTCGGTCGCAGCGTGCCGGACTTCGTGCTGGCCGACGGCCGTCGCACCGGCGAGCTGCTGAGGGCCGGGCAGGGGGCGCTGCTCGTGTTCGATGTGGAATCGTTGCCGTGCAACATCATGGGCGATGCGCCATCGCACCCTGTCTGCATGGGATCGGTGCCGGATGAGGCGACGGGCCTGGGCGCGGTTCTGGTGCGCCCCGATGGCATCGTCGCCTGGGCCTGCGATGCGGGCGCCGACCCGACCGGATTGGCTCACGCGCTGCAGCGCTGGTTCGGGACGACGGCCGTCCGCTGACCTGCACGATGGCGGCGCAGCCGATCCGGGCTGCGCCGGCTGCGCTTACAGATCCTTTTTCTTGCCGCTCAGGTCCAGCGGTTTGTCGCTGCCTTTGCGCTCGCTCGACCACACTTCCATGCCTTTGTTGCAGTGGCTCTCGCGGGCTGCCACGTCGCGCGGCAGGTCCTTCAGATGCGGCGATTCCTGGCAGGCCGGGTGCATCGCGCTGTCGTCGTAGGTGGCACAGCCACCCAGCGGGACCAATACAAGGACGGTGAGTGAGGTGCGCAGCAGGGGCGGCAGGTTCATGCGGAAGTCTCGGGGTGGTGCCGGAGTGGCCCTGCCATTCCAGGCTGTGACCCCAGGCACAGGCAATCGGACTGATCGCACTTGTTATTCTGTAACAATCGCGCGATAGTCCGGCGCCCGATGCGGTCAGGCGATGCAGGCCATCAGTACCACGCACAGGGCCAGCATCAGCACGAACACGCGGCGGCTCAGCGCCAGACACGCCAGGTAGGCGGCCAGGGCCCAGGCGCCCAGCAGGGCGCAGGCCAGCATCCACACCCCGATCACCATCAGTGATCCACTCGCCAGCGCCGACAGCGCAACCGCCTTGAACGCCGCAACGCCCAGCACACTGCCGAGAATGCCTGCCTGCAGGGCGATGGCATCGTGACGTGCAGGGGCGGGCGCGTGAAGCATGGTGGCTGGATGGGTCCAAGCGTGAGCGGCGCACGTACTGTGCCCGACTGCATATCCACGCCATGTGTTCTTCGTGGGCCCAACGCGGCTCAGTCGAACTCGCCCTCGACCGATTCCAGTCGCTTCCGGTACGCCGCGCGATGCTGGTACAGGCGCTGGCATTCGCTCGACCGGTAGATGCGGCTTGCCGGTTCGTTGGCGACCGAATCGCACATCCGCGCGATGTGATTGCTGGCCGCCAGTTCGGTGACGAAGAACACCGCCGTGATGCCGGTGCCCAACAGCACGACGTACAGCAGGCGGCTGAGCCAGCGCGTGCGCTTGCGCTCGAAGTGCTGCTGGAGGGTCAGGTCGAAGCGGATGATGCTGAGCACGATCCAGATGATGGCGACCAGGAAGCACAGCGTGGGCAGCAGCCCGCGCCAGAGCCCGGCCTCGTACACCGATTCGCTGTAATGGACCGCGGCTCCGGCACCGGCGATGGCAATCGCCAGCGCCCAGTTGCGGCCGAGCGAGAGCAGGTCATCGAGCAGTTTTTCGCGGTTGCTGGTCGGTGCTGCTGCCACGTGGGTTCCTTGTGCCTGCTGTGATCGGGAGCGGATTGCCGCCGATCACGCAGATGGTGGAGCATCGCTGCCGCGATGAGAAGCCTGCCCGTTCAGCGGCTGCCTGCGCGCGCAGCGATCCAGCGCCTGTAGCGACGGGTCCGGCACCTGCCCGCTGCCTGCGCCAGCAGCAGCGCCCACAGCGGTGAGACGCCGGGCGCGGTGGGGCGGCACCGGCTCAGCCGACCCAGCTGGTACTTCACCGCCGCCATGTGTGCGCTGGCCGCCAGCGGCTTGCTGCGCCAATCAATGATGCGCAGCATCGGCCCCGCGTCGTGCCCCTGCTGCCAGTGTTTGGGCAGGTCCGGTTCGATCGCCAGCGCGGTGGCGATGCCCACCATCGCAACACCGCTCTCCAGCACCTGCTCAGCCACCGCGTGGCGGCGGATACCGCCGGTGACCATCAGCGGCATCGTCGCCACTGTGGCGATCTCGCGTGCGAACTCGAGGAAATAGGCTTCGCGTGCGAGGCTGCGTTCATCGCGCGCGGCGCCGGTCATGGCCGGTGCTTCGTAGCTGCCACCGGACAGTTCGACCAGATCTACACCCAGCGGGGCCAGCATCTCCACCACCGCGCGCGCGTCCTCCGGCGAGAAGCCGCCACGCTGGAAGTCGGCGGAATTGAGCTTCACCGCCACCGCGAACGTGGGCGACACCGCAGTGCGCACCCCTTGCACGATCTGAAGCAACAGGCGTGCTCGGTTCTGCAGGCTGCCACCCCAGCGATCATCGCGGTGGTTGGAGAGCGGCGACAGGAACTGGCTGAGCAGATAGCCGTGCGCGGCATGGATCTCCACCCCGCTGAAGCCAGCACGCTCGGCCAGCTCGGAACTGCGGATGAAGCGGGCGATCACCTCTTCGATGTCGGCCTCGGTCATCGCCCGCGGCGGTGCGAACTGGCTGGACAACGCCCCCATCTGCAGCGGCACCGCTGAAGGCGCCAACGTCGGTTGGCCGAGCGCTGCCGGCATCTGCCGCCCGGGATGGTTGATCTGCATCCACATCTGCACGCCGCGCGCGCGGGCCGTGTCCGCCCAGGCGATGAAGCGATCGAGGTGGCGGTCGTCTTCCAGCACCACGCCGCCCGGTCCGGTCATGGCACGGCCATCGACCATCACATTGCCGGTGATGATCAGCCCGGCACCGCCGTCGGCCCAGCGCTGGTAAAGCTGCAGCAGCGCGGGCGAGGGCGCGTGGTCGGCGTCGGCCATGTTTTCCTCCATCGCGGCCTTGGCGATGCGGTTGTGGATGACGGCGCCCGAAGGCAGGGCCAGCGGCGAGAACAGGGACATCGGACAGCTCCGGGACAGGGGAATGGCGCTACGCTAACCTTCAAGTTTGATTGAAGGTCAACCGGTTCCGATGTCGAGGATTCAGGCCCATGAAGATCGGTGAGCTGGCCCGCCGCACGGGCCTGGCCGCGTCGCGCATCCGCTTCTACGAGGATGCCGGGCTGCTGGTGGTGCAGCGCCAGGCCAACGGCTACCGCGACTACCCGGAGCAGGCGGTGCTGCTGCTGGAGCTGATCATCGGCGCGCAGCGCGCAGGCTTCAGCCTGGAAGAGATCCGCGCGCTGCTGCCGCCGGACATGGGCCAGTGGCAGCACGATGCGCTGATCACGATGCTGCGGCGGAAGGTGGCCGATATCGAGGCGCTGCAACTGCGCCTTGCGCAGAGCCGGGCGCACCTGCTGGCCTTGATCGAGGATATCCAGGCGCGGCCGGACGGCATTGATTGCGCGGCCAATTCACGGCGGGTACTGGACCGCGTACAGCGTGGCGAACTGGCACGGCCCACGCTGGCAGCCGGCGATGGTGCGTTGCTGCGACCGGGCCGCCGCCGCCGCAACGGCAGCGACTGACGACCCGGCGCGATGCTCAGTGGCCGCCGGCGACGGCGTGCTTGCGCTTCCTGTCCAGCATCACCGCCACACCCCACAGCAGCAGGCCGCCGAGGGCGGTGGCGGCGCCGACGTAGCCGGTGCTGGCCGGGCTGAAGCCGGCGCTGATCGCCATGCCGCCCAGCCAGGGGCCCAGGGCATTGGCGGTATTGAACGCGGCATGGTTGGAAGCGGCGGCAAGCGTCTGTGCTTCGCCGGCCACGTCCATCAGGCGGGTCTGCAGCACCGCCGCCAGCGCGCCCATGGTGCCGACAGTGATGATCATCGGGCCGATCGTCCACACCGACTGCGCCGCCAGCGGATACAGCAACAGCATCACGATCGACCACAGCAGCACCACGGCGGCGGCCTTGAAGTGGAACTTGTCCACCAGCCAGCCACCGGCGATGTTGCCGATGATCGCGCCGATGCCGAACACGCCCACCGCCAGCGGCATCCACGATTCGGCCACGCCGGTGACCTGCACCAGGGTCGGTGCCAGGTAGGTGAACACACAGAACATGCCGGCGAAACCGACCGCACCGATCGCCAGCGCCAGCCACACCTGGGTGGTGTTGAAGGCGCGCAGTTCGCGCATCGGCGAGGTACGCACCTCGTCCGGATCGGGCAGCAGGAAGCGCGCGATCATCACCACGGTGGCGATGGCCAGCAGGCTGACCAGGGCGAAGGCGGTGCGCCAGCTCAGCTGCTGGCCCAGCCAGGTGGTCAGCGGATTGCCGACCAGGATCGCGATCGACAGGCCGAGCAGCACGCGCGACATCGCCTGGCCACGCTGGCCGGCGGGGCTGATCGCCGCAGCCACCAGCATCGCCACGCCGAAGTAGGCGCCATGTGGCAGGCCGGCGACGAAACGCGCCAGCAGCATGGTGGCGTAGTTCGGCGCCAGCGCGCTGGCCAGGTTGCCGACGGCATAGAAGCCCATCAGCGCCAGCAGCAGCTTGCGGCGCGGGAAACTGGCGCCGACGAACGCCAGGATCGGCGCACCGACCACCACGCCGATGGCGTAGGCGCTGATCAGGTGACCGACCTGGGTTTCAGAGATCGACAGGCCCCGGCTGATCTCCAGCATCAGGCCCATGCTGGCGAACTCGCTGGTGCCGATGGCGAAGCCGCCCAATGACAGGGCGAGAATGATCAGGGTGCGCTGACGGGGCGTCAGCCGCGCAGCCAGGGAAGAGTTGGGGCTCATGCGGGGGCGCGATGGGGACGGGGAGCCGCCCATTGTACTGCTGCACCGCAGCAGTGATCAGTGCCCATGGCCAAGAATCAGCGTTTGACCGGTGGCACCCGGGCTGCATCGGGCGGTGGTCAGGGCTGCACGTACATGTCGCTCCAGATGACGAAGGTCTCCGGTGTCATCTGTGCCTCCACTTCGGCACGCACGACTTCGCATACGGTGAGCAGCGCCGCCTGGCGTGGGTACGGAGCGTCCTGGCCGCCGCCGGCGGTCACTTCAGGTTCGCTGGCCAGCGCTGCCAACGTGTGTGCTGCATCCATCAGCTGCAGCAGCCGTGTGGTTGCCGTAGCGGGTGTGGCGGTGGCCGCGCGTTGGCCGCCAAGGGCGACCAGCGCGGCGGCGTACTTGCTGCGCAGGCGGTCGGCCAGTGCCGGGGCGAGCTGCAGCAGCCGGCGCGGGTGGGCGTTGTCGGCGATGTCGGCCAACTTCACCTTCAGGGCAAGTGGATGCTGGCGGATGCGCGCGTAGTACTGATCGGCATCAGCGGCGGTGTGCCGGCTGAGCAGGCTCACGGTGTCACGGATCGGCGCCGGGAACGCCTGCACCTGCGCCGCGTACTGGGGGCAGTCCTCGACCACGTCGTGCAGCCAGGCAGCCGCCTTGGCCATGTCATCGTCATGGATCGCCGCCGCCACGCGCGCCACGTGCTCGATATAGGGCTGGCCTGCCTTGTCCTGCTGCCCGGCATGGGCCTGGGTCGCCAGTGCGCGCGCCTGTGCCACCCAGTCCATCGTTGGCTGCTGCATCGTCGGCTCCTGCGGATGAAAGATAAATTATCGCCCAATCGCGGTAGTGCCGAGGTTGACCCGCCGCAGGCGGCTGGGTAACGTGCGCGTGCCTGCAGCACGCAGGCGCCTGCCGAGTGTAGTTTTTCATGTTGGAGATTGCCGTCATCGGATAACCCTTCCCGTGTGTCTGCCGGGAGTGGTTATCGAATGCGTGTTCCCCTGGCCGGGTGCCGTTGGCAGCCCGTGTCGTCCGCATTTCCGATTACGCAGGATCTCTTTTCCCATGAATATCTCCCGAGCGGAGCAGAGGACGTTGCACGTTCTCGCCCAGGGCGGCTGCATTGCCTTCAGCCGCGACGGCTCTGGCCGTGTCCGCAGCGTTGAATGCTTCAATCGTGAAGGCCTGTTGCTGAGCGATTGCACGCTGGCCGTCTTCAAGAAGCTGAAAAACAAGCGCTTGATCAGTTCGCATGACGGTCGTCCCTACCGCATCAACCGCGCCGGACTGGTTGCGGTGCGCCCGCAGCTGGACAATCGCTGATGCACGCCATGGCGATCCTTTTCCTTCACCGCGTACCCGCTGCCCGGGTGCGCCGCATCGATCGAGGTGCCCCTTGAACTACACCCTCCGCAATGAAGCCGCGGCCGACATCGCCGCCATCCATGCGCTGACAGCCGCAGCCTTCGCTACCGCCGAGCACAGCAGCCATACCGAACACTTCATCGTCGATGCACTGCGCGCGCGTGGCGAGCTGGCGGTTTCGCTTGTGGCCGAGGTCGATGGCGAGCGGGTTGGCCATGTCGCGATTTCGCCGGTGGCGGTCAGCGATGGCAGCAGCGGCTGGTTCGGCCTCGGGCCGATCTCGGTATTGCCTGGATGGCAAGGGCAGGGCATCGGTGCGGCGTTGATGCATGCCGCGCTTGAAGCCCTGCGCCAGCAAGGAGCACGGGGCTGCGTGCTGCTGGGCGAACCGGGCTATTACGGACGCTTCGGTTTCCGCGCCGAACCAGGCCTGATACTGCCGGGCGTGCCCGCGGAGTACTTCCAGGCCCTCTGCCTGCGCCCACCGATGGCGCAGGGCGAGGTGCAGTACTCACCGGCATTCGAGGCCACCTCCTGAGCCGGGCCTGGCGCGCTCCTGCTCAGGGCGCGCGCCAGGCGGTCGGTTCGGGTTGCGGCCTGGGAATGCGGTAGCCGCCGATATGCTCGAGCAGTTCGTTGGTGCGGCGCTGTTCGACCAGCACCTCGCGCAACAGATTGCGCACGGCGAAGATGGCGAACGGCACCAGGATCCAGACCAGGCTGATGCCCAGCGCGAACAGGGTCAACAGGGCTTTTGCACCATCCATGCACGGCATTCCTCGATTCGAAGCGGCCACGCTAGCATGGGGCGGCTGCTGGAGAATGTCAGCCGTTGTGCCGCAGATGGATCAACGGATACGGGCGGCCCTGTGAATCCACAGGTGAGCGTCCGGTTTCGACAAAGCCCATGCGCAGGTAGAAACCCACGGCCTGCGCGTTCTGCGCGTTGACGTCGGTGCTCAGCTGCGGATGCAGGGCCAGTGCATGCTGCAGCAGCTGCCGGCCGATGCCGGTGCCACGCACGTCCGGGTCGATGAACAGTGCTTCCATGTGGCTGCCGTCGATCAGCATGAAACCCAGTGGGCGATCCTGAGCATCAGCGGCGACGGTCATCGGCGCCTGCGGCAGGAAACCGGCCACTTCGGCATCGATGGCCTGGCGATCTTCGGCGCTGAGGAAGTCGTGGGTGGCGTCGACGGCGCGACGCCACAGGTCGACGAGGGCGGCGCCGTCGTCGGCGCGCGAGGGGCGCAGGGTGGTCATGGGTCACCAAGGTGCTTTGGAAGAATGTGCAGTATGCAGATTCCGGGCGATGGCTGCAGGCGTGGATTCATTCCCCGTTGCGATGGCGGATGAAGGGGCTGAACGCGGTTGCGTCCGCACGAAGCACGACGCCCTCCTCGAAGTCCTCGCTGTTGTTGAACGGCACGCTCGGCCATTGTTGCCAGTGCGCCAGCCGTTCACGGTAGTTGCCGGTGGCGGCCTCCAGCGCGGCATCGTGTGCCTGCACACGTTCGGGCGGAAGCCCGGAACGCACACCATGCACCACGTGCGGCTCCATCACCTCGAAGCCGACGTAGCGCAGGCTGTACATCAACGGCCACAGCAGCAGCCGGGTGTCGCCCTCGCGGCCGTCCACCGCGCATGCCCGCGCCGATGAGCCGGTGGTGACGCTCAGCAACGCTCGCTTGCCGCGCATCATGCCGTGCTCGTGGCGCTGCCGGCTGTTGTAGATCGGTCCGTAGACCAGCACGCGATCCAGCCAGCCCTTCAGCAGGGCCGGCGCCGCGAACCACCACAGCGGAAACTGCAGGATCAGCAGGTCGGTGGCCCGCAGCAGGCGCAGGTGGCGCTGCACCTCGGCCGGCAGCTGTCCCTGCTCGGCGCTGTGCCGCTGCTCGCGCTGCGCATCGAAGCGGCCGGGCCGCAGGCGCTGCGGATGGTGGCGGGCCGCTTCCAGCGGGTCGAAGGCATCCGCGTACAGGTCGATCATGTCCACCTGCAGGCCTTCATGTTGCAGCTGCTCGGTTGCCTGGGCAGCCAGATGGGCATTGAACGAGCGCGGTTCGGGATGGGCCAGCAGGATCAGGGCATGCATGCGGAAAGGGCGTGATGGAGTGTGCGACCATCCTCGCGAGGCCGGCGCACCCCGGCAATTACGCACCTTGAGGTAACCATGCCCTTTCCCGGCGATGTCTATGCGGCGGACTGCTCGGCGCGCGATGCGTTGGCGCTGATCTCCGGCAAGTGGGTGATGCTGCTGTTGCCTGCCTTGGCACAGGGCCCGATGCGCAATGGCGCGCTGCTGCGGAAGATCGAAGGCCTCTCGCAGAAAGTACTGACCCAGACCCTGCGGCAACTGGAGCGCAACGGCCTGGTTGAGCGCTGCGACCGGGGCAGCAAGCCGCTGCACGTGGAGTACCGACTGACCGAGGTCGCGCGCAGCCTGGTCGACACGCTGGCTGCGCTGGACCGTTGGGCCGAGCACAACTTCCCCGCACTGGATGCGGCCCGCGATCGCTTCGACGCGCGTTAGCGACGCCTGCACGAGCCGGGGCGTACACTATCGCCCCGGCGGCCATCCTGGCCCAGCAACGACGCGAGAACCGCCATGACCGACACCCTGGGTGTACCGGTGCACGACGCCGATGAGCACTGGATGCGCCATGCACTGGCGCTGGCCGAACGCGCGCAGCGCGAGTTCGACGAGATTCCGGTCGGGGCGGTGCTGGTCGGCGCCGATGGCCAGCTGCTGGGCGAGGGCTGGAATCTCAACATCGCCTCGCACGATCCCAGCGCGCACGCCGAGATCGTGGCCATGCGGGCAGGGGGCAGGCTGCTGGCCAATCACCGGCTGCTTGGCAGCACCCTGTACGTGACCCTGGAGCCGTGTGCGATGTGCGCGATGGCGATCGTGCATGCGCGCGTCTCGCGCCTGGTTTACGGGGCCAGCGACCCCAAGACCGGGGCGTGTGGCAGCGTGTTCGATCTGCTCGGCGACGCCCGCCACAATCACCGCGTCGAGATCCACGGCGGCGTCCTGGCCAAGGAAGCCAGCACGCGCCTGACCAATTATTTCCGTGCCAAGCGGGGCAAGCCGCCGCTGCTGCTGGAAGGCCACGCCGACGAGGGCTGAACGGCGAACGGGTATGATGGGCGCCTCTTTCCCTATCCGGTAGGCCGCGCGCCTGCCCAGCAACGAGGCGACATAATGGCGGACAACGGCGCGGCCAACGAACGACTGATCTGGATCGACCTGGAAATGACCGGGCTGGATACCGACAACGATTCGATCATCGAGATTGCCACCGTGGTCACCGACGCCCAGCTCAACGTGCTGGCCGAAGGGCCGGAGTTCGCCATTCATCACCCGGTGGAAACACTGGAGGCGATGGATGAGTGGAACCGCAACCAGCACCGCCGTTCGGGCCTGTGGCAGCGTGTGGTGGACAGTACCACCACGCTTGGCCAGGCCGAGGCGCAGACGGTGAACTTCCTGGCGCAGTGGATTCCGGCCGGCCTGTCGCCGATGTGCGGCAACTCCATCTGCCAGGACCGCCGCTTCCTGCATCGCCAGATGCCGCGCCTGGAGAAGTACTTCCATTACCGCAACCTGGACGTGTCCACGGTGAAGGAACTGGCCAAGCGCTGGGCGCCGACCGTGGCCGCCGGGGTCGGCAAGAACAGCAACCATACCGCGCTGAGCGATGTGCACGACTCGATCGCCGAGCTGCGCCACTACCGCCAGTTCATGGGCGCGCTGTCGGGCCTGCCGACTGCCTGAACAACGACACCGGGCATGGCCCGGCGCTACCGGGTGACACGCGAACTGGTAGTGCCGGCCGCTGGCCGGCAATTCAGC
>NZ_JASJSU010000039.1:41716-42736 GCF_030237045.1 Stenotrophomonas maltophilia group sp. Smal17 | reverse complement strand
GTCCGCGGCATGGATGCCGCGGCCAAGCCCCCAGGGATGGGTTTACGGCGTCCCCCGACCCGCCTGCCCACCCGGCCAAGCCGAGAGACCGCCTTTCGCGACCAACCAACACACCCACCACGGAGGGGCTCCGCCGTTGGCCGGCCCGGCCGAAGGCCCGCTTCTGGCGCGATACAATGACGCCCATGAACACCCCACAGGATTCCAGCCTCGGTCGCGAGGTCAGTTACCCGTCGCAGTACGATCCCGGCCTGCTGTTCCCCATCCCCCGCAGCGGCGCGCGCGCCGAGATCGGCCTCGATGATGCGGCGCTGCCGTTCGTCGGCCATGACCGCTGGCATGCCTTCGAACTGAGCTGGCTCGACCCGCGCGGCAAACCGCAGGTCGCCGTCGCCACCGTGCAGGTGCCGTGCACCTCGCCGCGGCTGATCGAATCGAAGTCGTTCAAGCTGTACCTCAACTCCCTCAACAGCACCCGCATCGACACCGCCGAAGCGCTGCGCGCACGCATCGTCGCCGACCTGTCGGCCTGTGCCGGTGCGCCGGTCCATGTGGCGTTCGGTCTGCCGGGCCTGCGCGAGACGCCGCTCGGCGAGTCGATCGACGGGCTGGAGGTGGAGATCGACTGCTATGGCCCCCCGCAGGCGGACTTCCTCGCCGCTGATGCCGGCCAGGTGGTAGAAGAGACCCTGGTCTCGGCGCTGCTGAAGTCCAACTGCCCGGTCACCGGCCAGCCGGACTGGGCCACGGTCAGCCTGCGCTACCGCGGGCCGAAGATCGACCGCGCCGGCCTGCTGCGCTATCTGGTCAGCTACCGCGAGCACGCCGAGTTCCACGAGCAGTGCGTTGAGCGGATCTTCAGCGAAGTGTCCACGCGCTGCCAGCCGGAGTGGCTGGAAGTGGAAGCCCGCTATACCCGCCGTGGTGGCCTGGACATCAATCCCTGGCGGGCCAGTCCCGGCATTGCCACCCCGGCCGCGACCTACCGCGAACTGCGCCAGTAACCGGTAGTGGGGGGGG
>NZ_JASJSU010000039.1:0-41706 GCF_030237045.1 Stenotrophomonas maltophilia group sp. Smal17 | reverse complement strand
CCGCCCCCCCCCCCCCACGACCAGGCACCCGCTCTCCCGATTGTTCAGCCGCCCCGGGGGGCGGCTTCACATCTGCACCATCCCCATTTAACAACCTCCATGGCAACGTGCGAACCACGTAGTCATGCAGACGGGAGTTGTGGATGAGTACCGAGAAGAAAGCCGATTTCTCCGGCGTCAGTGCCAGCGTCGACAGTACCGCCGAGCAGGTGCCGAAGGCGGACTTCTCCGGCGTCAGCGCTTCGGTGGACAGCACCGCCGAGGTTGTCAGCGGCGGCACCTACACCGTGCAGAAGGGAGATTCGCTGTCGAAGATCGCCAAGCAGCACCTGGGCGACGCCAATGCCTGGAAGAAGATCTTCGAAGCCAACCGCGATGTGCTCGACGACCCGGACAAGATCTTCCCGGGCCAGACCCTGAAGCTGCCGCCGAAGTAAGCCGGCGATCGAACGCCGTCCGACAATCCCCTGGGAGGAACCCCGAATGATCAAGACCACCCCGCTCCAGACCGCCCTGATCGCCGCCCTGCTGGGCAGCGTTGCCTTGGTCGGTTGCAAGAAGAAGGAAGAGTCGACCGACAGCAACGCCGCACCGGCAGCAACCGCGCCGGCTGAACCGGCAGCGCCGGCGCCGATGACCGGCGCACCGCCGCCGATGGCCGAAGCCGCTGCGGTCAGCGTCTCCACCGTTACCGTGGGCAAGACGGCCGCCGCCGACAAGTCGGTTGCACCAGCTGCCCTGTTCGCACCGAAGGATGACGTCATCGTCTCGATCAAGACCGACGGCGCCGCCAACAATGTCAATGTCGGCGCCAAGCTGACCTACCAGGACGGCCAGGTGGCCGGCGAACAGACCGCGACCCTGAACGCCAGCGGCGCGGAAACCACCAACGTCACGTTCAAGAATGCAAAGGGCTGGCCGGCCGGCAAGTACCGCGCCGAGGTCATGGTCGATGGCAAGGCGGCCGGAACGCCGCAGGAGTTCGAGGTCAAGTAAGTCCTGCCGACTCTCTCCCGGCAGGACTCACGATGGGCGCAGCCGCGAGGCTGCGTCCTTTTTTATTGGGCGATGGCCAGGCCTCATCCACGCATGGCGTGGATCTACGGGTGCGTGCCGATGTTTTCGTAGCGCCGTGCCTTGCGTGGATGGATCACAGCGTTGCCCGCGTGCAGTACCGCCGCGTATGGCGCGGCTTTGCCCCGCGCGGCTGAAAACGCGACAATGCAGGGGTTTCCCCACCGCGCGCCCACCCTGACGGCGGCCGGGAAAAGCGACACGGTTGCACGTGGCCCGGCGCTGGCGCCGGCCTTCCCCTGAGCACTGCTACAGAGTCCAAGTCCCCCATGTCCAAGATCCTCTACACGCTGACCGACGAAGCCCCGTTCCTGGCCACCCAGTCGCTGCTGCCGATCGTCGATGCCTACACCGCCACTGCCGGCATCGTGGTCGAAACCCGTGACATCTCGCTGTCCGGTCGCATCCTGTCGCAGTTCCCGGAACTGCTGTCCGATGCACAGAAGGTCAGTGACGACCTGGCCGAACTGGGCCAGCTGGCGACCACCCCGGACGCCAACATCATCAAGCTGCCGAACATTTCGGCGTCGGTGCCGCAGCTGAAGGCGGCCATCAAGGAACTGCAGGACCAGGGCTATCCGCTGCCGGACTACCCGGAAACCCCGGCCGACGACCAGCAGCGCGACTACAAGGCGCGCTATGACAAGGTCAAGGGCAGCGCGGTGAACCCGGTGCTGCGCGAAGGCAACTCCGACCGCCGCGCACCGCTGTCGGTGAAGAACTACGCGCGCAAGCATCCGCACCGCATGGGCGCCTGGGCCGCCGATTCGAAGTCGCACGTCGCGCACATGGCTGCCGGTGACTTCTACGGCAGCGAGAAGTCGGCCACCCTGGCCAACGCCGGTTCGCTGAAGATCACCTTCCACGGCAAGGACGGCAGCGCCGTCGTGCTGAAGGAAAAGACCGCGGTCAAGGCCGGCGAGATCGTCGATGCCGCGGTGATGAGCCGCAAGGCGCTGGCCGCGTTCATCGGCGAGCAGATCGCCGATGCCAAGGCCCAGGGCGTGCTGTTCTCGCTGCACCTGAAGGCAACCATGATGAAGGTCTCCGACCCGATCATGTTCGGCGTGGCGGTCAACGAGTTCTACAAGGACGTGCTGGCCAAGCATGCCGACGTGCTCAAGCAGGCCGGTTTCGATGCCAACAACGGCATCGGCGACCTGGCCGCGCGCCTGCCTTCGCTGCCCGAAGCCACCCGTGCCGCGATCGAAGCCGACCTGGTTGCCGAGTACGCGCAGCGTCCGGGCGTGGCCATGGTCAACTCGGACAAGGGCATCACCAACCTGCACGTGCCCAGCGACGTCATCGTCGATGCCTCGATGCCGGCGATGATCCGCGACTCCGGCAAGATGTGGAACGCCGAAGGCAAGCTGCAGGACACCAAGGCGGTCATTCCGGACCGCTGCTACGCCGGCGTGTACCAGGCCGTCATCGACGACTGCAAGGCGCACGGCGCCTTCGACCCGGCCACCATGGGCTCGGTGCCGAATGTCGGCCTGATGGCGCAGAAGGCCGAAGAGTACGGCTCGCACGACAAGACCTTCCAGATCGCCGCCGATGGCGTGGTCAAGGTCACCGACGACGCCGGCAACGTGGTGTTCGAGCACGCCGTGGAAGCCGGTGACATCTGGCGCATGTGCCAGACCAAGGATGCGCCGATCCAGGACTGGGTGAAGCTGGCCGTCGAACGTGCCCGCCTGAGCAGCACCCCGGCCGTGTTCTGGCTGGACGCCGCCCGTGCCCACGATGCGCAGGTCATCGCCAAAGTTGAGACCTATCTGAAGAACCACGACACCGCCGGCCTGGACATCCGCATCCTGCCGCCGGTGGAAGCCACCGCGTTCTCGCTGGACCGCATCCGCAAGGGTGAGGACACCATCTCGGTGACCGGCAACGTGCTGCGCGACTACCTGACCGACCTGTTCCCTATCATGGAGCTGGGCACCAGCGCCAAGATGCTGTCGATCGTGCCGCTGATGGCCGGTGGCGGCCTGTTCGAGACCGGCGCCGGCGGCTCGGCCCCGAAGCACGTACAGCAGTTCGTCGAAGAGGACTACCTGCGCTGGGATTCGCTGGGTGAATTCCTGGCGCTGGCCGCGTCGCTGGAACACCTGGGCAACCGTTACGACAACGCCGCCGCCCGCGTGCTGGCCAAGGCCTTGGACGAGGCCAACGGCCAGTTCCTGGACAACGACAAGTCGCCGTCGCGCAAGCTGGGTGGCATCGACAATCGCGGCAGCCACTTCTACATCGCGCTGTACTGGGCCCAGGCCCTGGCCGCGCAGAATGAAGATGCCGCGCTGAAGGCACGCTTCGCCCCGCTGGCCAAGGCGCTGACCGACAACGAGCAGAAGATCGTCGACGAGCTGATCGCCGTGCAGGGCAAGGCCGTGGATATCGGCGGCTACTACCGCCCGGACGTGGCCAAGGCCAGCAAGGCGATGCGCCCGAGCGCGACCTTCAATGCCGCACTGGAGCAGCTGCGCGGCTGATCCATCGCCGTCCCGTTGCGACCCCGGAACCCGCGCTTCGGCGCGGGTTTCTTTTTGCGTGGCCGGCCGCGTCCGATCTGCGGCCAGAACCGTGAAATCCGTCGGCTGTCGTAACGCCGTCAAGAGGGCATGAAACTTGCCCACGATGGTTGTCGCAGAACGGAACGGGCTGCGTTCGCGATCACTTCCAATCTGAGCAATCGATCACGACGGTCGCCGCAGGCGATGCCCTAGCCTTGGCGACGCGAGGCCACCGGGGAGGTGGTCGCACGGGGAACACCGATGGCACGCGTGCTGGTAGTGGGAACCGACATCCAGGGCGAGCAGGCCCTGCTGCAACGGCTGCGCCTGGCCTCTGCACTGCCCGATGGGCAAGTGCGGCGCAGCCAGGACCTGGACGACTGCGACCTGCTGGTCATCCGTGATACCCCGGCGCTGCGCAATGCGGCCCAGCGCATGCGCCAGCAACGCCCGCGACTGCACTGCTGGATCGAGGACCTGGGAGGCCAGCTGCGTGATGGCGATGGCCATCAGGACGTACTGGATGACGGTGCCATCGCCCGCGCCTTGCGCGGCATGCAGGTGGCAGGGGAGCCCCTGGCCATGCACGCACCCGCTCCGATCCGCTTGGCCGATGGTGCGCACGCCATCACCCGACTGCTGCGCGAACGGCTGCCGCTGCGCCAGGGCCAGGCCCTGTTGAGTGATGCGGGCGAGCCGTTGCTGCTGATGGATCTGGAGCATGACCAGGCGGTGCTGCTGCAGGAGCCTTCCGCCGCACTGGTAGAGCGCCTGGCCGACGCCTTCGAGCGACTGCAGCTGGATGCGCTGACACCGGCACGACTGCAGGCGTTGGCCGGCGACCGTGCACGCCAGCCACTGCGGCCGTTGCTGTGGCAGTGGGCGCAGCGCAGTCGTCACTGGCAGGCGCTGGACGAGCGCCTGCGCGGTGCTTCGGTGAAGCTGCTGCGCTGGCCCGATTTCCGCGTGCTGGGCCACGATCACGATGGCTTCCGCCTGTGCTCGCTGCTGCTCAAGCGGGCCTGCACGGTGGACGAGTGCGCGATGCTGCTGGAACTGCCGGCGGCGGCGGTGCGCGACTTCATCCATGCCGCCTATCTGTGTGGCTATGCGCAGCTGCAGGCTGCACCGACGTCGTCGGTAGCGACGGCGCGCAGCGTGGGTGCCGATCACGGCCTGCTCGCCCGCCTGTGGCGGCACCTGCGCGGGAGCGAGCGCAATGCGTGAGCACAAGGTGGTGGTGCTGGGCGGGATGGGCAGTGGCAAGTCGACCCTGGTGCGCAGCATCGCGGCCGGCGCGGTGATCGATACGGATGTGGCCAACAGTGATCGCCTTGGCGCCGACAAGGCCTCCACCACCGTCGCGCTGGACTACGCCGACATCGACCTGCCCAACGGCGAACGGCTGCGCCTGTACGGCACCCCGGGCCAGCAGCGCTTCGACTTCCTGTGGCCGATCCTGCTGCAGGGTGCGCGCGGTGCGGTGTTGCTGCTGGATGCGCGTCGCGCCGGCATGGCCGCCGAGCTGCAGGACTACCTGCAGGTGCTGCGGCCGTTTGCACCGGCGCTGGCGCTGGTGGTGGCGGTCACCCATCTCGACCAGGCGCCCCATGCCGCGCTGGACGACTGGGCCACGCGCGCCTGCCTCGACGACCAGCCACTGCCGCTGCTGGCAGTCGATGCCCGCGACCGCGAGCAGGGACTGCTGCTGATGGATGTGTTGATGGGCGAAATGGAAGCGCATGCACTGGTGGCCGCGCATGGCTGACGGGCAGGTGGCGGTCCTGCCCGATGCCGGTCAGCGCGAGCGCCTGCAGCCCCTGCTGCACGACCTGCAGCAGCGGGTCGAAGGTGTGCGCACGGTCGTGCTGGCCAGCGTGGATGGTTTCGCGCTGGTCAGCGCCGGTGCTGACGGTCGCGGCGAACGGTTGGCGGCGATGACCAGCGCGATGCTGGCGCTGGCCGCTGCGGTGGGGCGCGAGCTGGTGCTGGGCGATCTGCAGACGCTGATGCTGGAAGCCGCGGGGGGCAAGGTGCTGATGCTGGCGATCCAGGCCGAAGGGCGCGCGCCGCTGCTGCTGATGGCAGCCTGCGACCAGCGCAGCGTGATCGGCCAGGTGCTGTGGCAGAGCAGGGAATGTGGCCAGGCGATCCTGGCCGAACTCAGCGGATCGTGAGCCCGGCCGCAGGGGAACAAGGGGCTCGAACCAACACTGACAAGGGGATACGACGTGGCTGGATTGACTGAATCGTTGAACGCACTGATGGGCATCGATGGCGCACAGGCGGTGGCGCTGGTCGACTATGAAAGCGGCATGCTGCTGGGCGAAGCCGGTGCCGGCATGGACATGGAAGTGGCCGCGGCCGGCAACACCGAAGTGATCCGCGCCAAGATGAAGACTGCCGCGTCGCTGAACCTCAACGACACCATCGAGGACATCCTGATCTCGCTGGGCAAGGCGTACCACATCATGCGTCCGGTGGCGAAGAAGAAGGGGCTGTTCTTCTACATCGTGCTGGACCGCACCAAGTCCAACCTGGCACTGGCGCGGCGCAAGGTGCAGGACGTGGAGGCCGAACTGGCAATCTGAGCCGGTAGTGCCGGCCGCTGGCCGGCATCTGCATGGATCCACCGGAGGTCCAGGGGCTGCCGGCCAGCGGCCGGCACTACCTGCGCGCTCGACGGCGCCACACACGCCAGCGTATGGTGAAGCCGGTCCTCTCCGGTGAGCCCTGCATGTCCGAGCCTGACATCGCCGCCGAGCTGGCGTCGCGCATTGCGGGCGCCATCCGTGATGGTTTCGAGCAGTATCACGCCCGCTTCGCGGCGATCACCGCGCGTGCGCGGCAGCGCTTCGAGCAGCGCGACTGGGCCGGCGCCCGCGAGGATGCCGTCGAGCGCATCGCCCTGTACGACCTGTGCATCGCCGAGCAGATGGATGCCCTGCGTCGCCTCGCCGGTGAGGCGATCGGCGCGCGCGCGCTGTGGCTGCAGGTGCACGCGCGCTACAGCGCCCTGCTGCAGGAGCTGATCGATGCCGAGCTGTACAAGACCTTCTACAACACCTTGTCGCGGCGCCTGTTCGCCACCCGTGGCGTGGATCCGGCGCTGGAGTTCATCGCCTTCGACGTTGAACCTTCCGATGCCATCACCCATCCGGTCGCACGGCATACCTACGCGGTCTCGCCCACGCGGCCGGTGGAGGCGCTGCAGCGGGTGCTGGCCGACTACCGCTTCGACATTCCCTATGCCCACCAGTTGCGCTGCGCGGCGGCGATCGCAGTGCGCCTGCAGGACGATCTGGCCCATTGGGGTGACACGCCGGTACGCAGCATCGAGCTGCTCGACACCGTGTTCTATCGCGAGCGCCGCGCCTATCTGGTCGGCCGCGTGTTCGGCGAGCATCGCTTCTCGCCGTGCGTGATCGCCCTGGTCAACGATGAGCGCGGGCTGCGCGCCGATGCCGTGCTGACCCGGCGCCGCGATGTCGCCCACCTGTTCGGCGTGTCGCGCAGCTACTTCCAGGCCGACCTTGCCACGGTGGGGGATGCGGTGGTGTTCCTGCGCAGCCTGCTGCCGGGCAAGCCGATCGACGAGATCTACACCGTGCTGGGCCGCGCCAAGCAGGGCAAGACCGAGCGCTACCGCACCTTCTTCCGCCACTTCAACGAGCATCCGCAGGAGCGGCTGGTGCCTGCCGAAGGCACGCCGGGCATGGTCATGGCGGTGTTCACCCTGCCCAGCTATCCGCTGGTGTTCAAGCTGATCCGCGACCGCTTTGCCTGGCCCAAGGCAATGTCGCGGCAGCAGGTGGAAGAGAAGTACGCGCTGGTGTTCAACCTCGACCGTGTCGGCCGCCTGCTCGACGCACAGCCGTATCGCCATCTGCGCTTCCCGCGTGACCGCTTCGCGCCGGCGCTGCTGGACGAGCTGCTGCAGCAGTGCGCGCAGAGCGTTCGCGTCGATGGCGACCAGGTGGAAGTCGCGCTGTGCTATGTGCAGCGTCGCTTCCGCCCGTTGAATCTGTACCTGCGCGAGCAGGGTGGGGAGGCGGTGCGGGCGGCGGTGCTCGACTATGCGCAGGCCATCACCGACATGGCGCGCAACAACATTTTTCCCGGTGACATGCTGCCGAAGAATTTCGGTGTGTCGCGGCATGGGCGTGCCGTGTTCTACGACTATGACGAGCTGTGCCTGGTCAGCGACTGCGTGTTCCGCGCCTGGCCGCAACCGCGCAGCCCGGAAGAGGCAATGGCCGATGAGCCGTGGTTCCATGTAGGCCCGCGCGATGTCTTCCCTGAGCGCTTCGGCCCGTTCATGGGCCTGCCAGCCGCTGAACTGGCCGCGGTGCGCGAGCATTTCCGGCACTTGTTCGATCCGCAGTGGTGGCAGCAGCTGCAGGAGCGGTTCGCGCGTGGTGACTACCCCGACACCCCGCCGTACGCGGGCGCCCACCGGCTGGCGTGAACGGGCTGCCGTGGCGGCGCCGACTGGGGTACGCTCGGTATTCATCACCAAGGACCAGGCAATGATGCGTTCCCCCCTGTTTCTCGCCCTCGCGCTGGCCGTAGGCTGCGGCGCCCCCTTGCTGGCCGGCGATGCCAGTGCACAGACCGCACGCGCCGTGCGCGCCACGGCGGAAATGAGCATGGTGCTTTCCGGCCATATCGAGATCACTGCCGATGGTTCGGTCAGCACGCTGGTACTGGACCAGAAGTCGATGCTGTCTCCGAGCATCGCATCCTTCGTCGAGGGCACCATTGCAGGTTGGCGCTTCGAGCCGACGCTGCGTGATGGCAAGGCGGTGGCGACGCGTGCTCCGCTGCACGTGCGCCTGCGCGGCAAGTCGATGGCAGATGGCGGTTACGAAGTCAGCATGACCAGCGTCAACTTCAGCGAATACGATCCGAAGGCGACCGACTCGGTGACTGACCGGCGCATGACGCCGCCGCGTTACCCGGAAGAGGTCTATCGGAACGGTGGCCAGGGCGAGGTGGTGCTGATGGTCAAGGTGGCCCGCGACGGTACGGTGGCCGATGTCGTTGCCGAGCAGGTCAACATGGCCGTGATCGGGCCCGAGCGAACCCTGGCCAAGATGCGCGACAGCCTGGCCAAGGCCAGCGTCAGCAGCGCCCGCAAATGGACCTTCACCCCGCCGACCACTGGCGAGGACAGCACCCGGGACAGCTGGACGGTACGCGTGCCGGTGAACTTCGCCCTGAACAATGATCGCAATGCCGGGCCGGAGCGTCTGGGGCGCTGGCGCGTCTTCATTCCGGGGCCGCGGCAGGCCGTGCCGTGGCGCAGGGCGGACCCGATCGAGCAGGCCGGTAGTGACCTGCTGCAGGAGGGCGGCGTCTACATGGTGGATGGCGCCCGGCGCGGCGTGCGCCTGCTGACCCCGCTGGAACAGGGCTGAGCAGGATGGCGGAGCTGGCCGGGCCGGCTCCGCATCAGTCGGCGTAGGGGTAGACCACGACCCGGTTGCGGCCCTGTTCCTTGGCCATGTACAGCGCCTTGTCGGCCAGCCGCAACGCCTGCTCGGCATCGACATGGAAGCTCGGGAAATGGGCCACGCCCAGTGACACGGTGATGGTGCCCACCGGCTCGAACGGGTGGTCGGCGATATGCTGGCGCAGGCGTTCGCCGGCCTGGCGTGCCGGCTCGGCGTTGATGCCCGGCAACAGCAGCAGGAATTCCTCGCCGCCGGCGCGGCAGAGGATGTCGCTGTCGCGCGAATAGCGGCGCATCTGATCGGCGATATGGACGATGGCGGCGTCGCCGACGTCGTGGCCGTGGGCATCGTTGATCGATTTGAAGCGATCGATGTCCAGCGCCAGGATCGCGAACGGGATGCCCTGCACCTGCAGCGCATCCAGGGCCTGCTGCAGGCCACGACGATTGAGCAGGCCGGTCAGCGGGTCGGTGCGGCTGGCCCGGTTGAGCGTGCCGATCCGGTCCTGCAGTGCGTTGAAGCTGTGTAGCACCGCGTGTTTCAGCTGCGCGACCTCGAAGTACCACGCACGGATGCCGCTGACATGGTTGATCGCATTGCCGGTATCTTCGCCGCCCTGCACGTTGCGCGCCAGCTGCCACAGCGGCATCGAAATGCGGCGGGCGAACCACCAGGTGACCAGCAGCGACAGCAGGCCGAGCGGAATCGCGTTCCAGATCACTGCGGTCATCAACCGCGACAGCGGTTGCAGGGTGGCCTCGGTCGGACGCTGGGCGATGATGCCCCAGCCGGTCGCCGGTACCGGTGCATACCCGGCCAGCATCGACACGCCCAGGTTGTTGCGCACCTGCTGGGCGCCGCGCTCGCCACGCACCACCGCCTTCACCGCCGGATTGCCGACCACGTAGTCACCGACCCGCTTGCCATCGGCGTGATAGAGCAGGCGACCATGACGGTCGACCACGTACAGGTAGGAACCGTCGCGGTAGTAGTGCTTGCCCAGCAGCGTATGCAGTGCGCTGCGCTGGCGCAGGTACAGGGTCCCGCTGACGTAGCCGCGGTAGTGGCCCTGACGGTTGAAGATCGGGTGCGACAGCGACACCAGCAGCTTACCGGTGGCCGATTGGTACGGATCGCTGATCATCGGCTGGCGCGCCGCCAGTGCCGCGTTGTTGCCGACGCTGTGCAGCACCTCACCCTGCAGCTGCAGGGTCTGCGGCGAAGTGGCGATCACCAGGCCATCGGCATCCACCACCAGCGAGGAGTTGAAGCTGTTGGTCTGCAGCTGCAGGCGGCTGGCCTCATCCTGCGCCCGCTGCGGATCCAGATCGTCCTGGCCGAGCCGGGTGGCCGCATAGGCAAGCTCCTGCTGTGCGGCCAGCAGGAAGTTCTGGGTGGTCTCGGCCAGCTTGGTGGCATAGACGCGGTTGGCTTCCAGGGTATTGCCGACCAGCTGGTCGCGCTGCACCCGGTAGCTGGCCAGCAGGGTATTGGCCAGCGCGATGATGGCGCTGAGCAGGGCCAGGGCGAGGATCAGCTTGCCCAGGTTGAGGCGGGGCGAAATCAGGCGCATGCGGGGCAAACGAGGGCAGAGGGCGCTCGGCGCGGTCAGGTACCGGCGGAGGCGGGGCTGCATTATCGCCACAAAAGGGCCGGGCGCGGGTGAAGCACGCGCCCGCCACGGGATTCACCGTTGCAGTCGCTGGCGCAGGATCTGCCGTATCTGCGCGGCGCCGTCGGCGTGCAGCGGGGCCAGCACGCCACGCGCATGCGCAGGAATTTGTGCGCTGGTCGCCGTATCGGCGTCGAACACGTAGTGATCGAACATCGCGCGCCAGTGCGCGCGCTGGGGTTCGGGAAGGTCGCGCACCGCCAGGATCGCCAGCATCAGTGCGTTCATCGGCGAATCCATCCAGGCCGGCACCGGGCGCCACCAGCTGTTGATCAGCACGTTGAACGCGTCCAGTCCTTCCATGTGGTGCCACCAGAGCGAAGGAATGAAGACGGCATCGCCCGGCGCCAGTTCTGCCACCTGCGCCTGCGCCAGCGCCTCGCGGAAGCGTGGGAAGCGCTCGAAATCCGGTGCGTGGAAGTCAACCAGGCTGATCGCCTGGCCGGCCGGGGTCAGATCCAGCGGGCCGACATAAAGATTGCGCACCTGGTCGGGGGCGAACAGGGTGACCCGGCGACGCCCCGCAGCCACGCAGGCAAGGTTGTCCGGTACATCCTGGTGGGCGGCGATGCGCGAGCGATTGCCGATCCAGATGCTGGTCAGCGGGTCGGCCACGCCCAGCTGCAGCGGATTCGCTTCGGCCAGGCCGGGCAGGAAGCTGTCCAGCGTGGTCGAGGCGACGTAGATCGACGGCGGCGACGGGTCGCGTGCGTACTTCAGCAGCGTGGCCAGCACGACCTTCAGCGGCACCTGTTCGCGGCGGAAGTTGAAGCCGCTCATGTCCTCGTTGTAGAACAACCGCCCCTGTGCTTCGGGCGCTGCGGTGGTGGCGGTCACCGGCATCCGGCCGGGATCGAAGGTGGCCAGATGAGCGACTGCAGCGGCATCGGAGGTGCGTGCGGCGGCCACCAGCGGCCAATGCGAGACCAGCCCGCGGATCACCTTCGGCGTGGTCCATCCCGGCAGCTGCTGGTGCAGCTGTGCCGGGTCCAGGCCATGTATTTCATCGATGGGGCGGAGAGGCTGCAGCATGCGCGGATGTCCGGTGGGGTGTGTGGAGCCGGGCCTGCGCCCGGCTCCACGATACCGTGGCCGGTCAGAACTTGTAGCGCACGCCGAACATGTAGCGTGGGCCGGTCTGGGTCGCGTAGCGCAGCATGTTGGTATGGCGCGAGTACGTGCGCATGGTCTCGTCGGTGAGGTTGATCGCTTCCAGGCTCAGGGTCAGCTGTTCGCTCACCGCGTAGCTGATGTTCAGATCAAGCTGGCCGTAGGCGGCGGTGTAGTTCGGATTGGGACCCTGGCCGCCGATGCCGTTGAGGAACTTGTCGCGCCAGTTGTAGGCCGCACGGATCTGCCAGGCGTGCTTGTCATAGAAGGCGACAACGTTGGCCGAGTCGCTCAGGCCGATCATCGGGTACTGGTCACCCAGGCTCAGGTTGTTGAAGGTCAGCCCCGACTTCACCTTGGTGTAGTTGGCCGCGACGCCGAAGCCGGACTGGCCGAACAGGTGCTGTACCGCCACTTCCCAGCCATCGAGATGGTCCGAGTGCTGGTTGGCGGGCACGGTGACGTCGAAGCCGGCGATCGGGTCTCCCGGCAGGCCGGTGATGGTGCCGGTCTTCTGCCCGGCCGAATTGGTGCCGGTGTAGGTCACGCCCGGATCGCCGGCATGGTTGGTGAAGATGTAGTCGCGGATGCAGGGCATGTCGGTGGTGCCGCAGCCGGAGGCCAGTGCCTCGTTCCAGTACGCACCTCCCACCGGGGTGTGCAGCGTGCCGGTGTTCTCGCGCACGATGGTGTCGCTGATGAAGTTCTTGATGTTCTTGCGGAAGAAGCCGACCGAGGCATAGCTGGCCTCGCCGTAGTACCACTCCAGCGACAGGTCGAAGTTGTCCGAGATCAGCGGCTCCAGCCCCGGGTTGCCACGACTGGCGGTGCCGCCCTGGGTGCGCACGATGTCGGCCAGCGACTGGCCGCTCTGGATCTGGGTCCAGCTGGGGCGGCCCAGCGTGCGGCTGTAGCTGCCGCGCAGCGCCAGCGATTCGCTCAGGTCCAGCTTCAGGTCGACGTTGGGCAGCATGTAGTCGTACTTGCCACGGCCACCGATGAAACTGCTGTCGGCCGCGTAGACGATGTTCAGCTCGTTGGCCGAGCCCCAGCTGATGCCGGTGGGTACGCGCACCATCGCGTTGGATTCCACCTCGGTGCGCTCGTAGCGCACGCCGGCGGCCACGTGCAGCGGCATCGACCAGTCGAAGCTGGTGCGGTACTGCAGGTAGGCGCTACGGGTCTTCTCGGTGGTGCGGATGTCCTCTGAATACTGGCTGGGCGCGTAGTAGCAGCTGGGGCAGGCCGGATCGGAGGCGCTGCCGACCTGCGCAGCACGGTCGATCAGGCGGTCGAAGTCGAAGACCAGGAACTGGCCGGTCAGGCGCGGATCACTGTGGCCGGAGAACGCCTTGAAGTACTTGGCCATGTTGTCCGCATACCAGATGTCATCGGCGTAGTCGGACGGTGTTCCCAGGCCACCCCAGGTATTGCGCTGCATGATCGCCGACGCCGAACGATTCTCCACCTGGGCATGGCCGATGCCGAAGTCCAGCGCCGAGTAGTCGGCAAAGCGGAACGTACCGCGACCCTGGTACTGCTGCACTTTCGACTTGTTGTAGCTGTTCTGGAACACCGAACCGGTCACCAGCGCATCGGACGCCTGCACGCCGCCGGGCGGCAGCGCGATGTTGATGATCGGCAGGTCGCCGCTGTAGTCCACCGTGGTCTTGCCACGCACGAAGGCGGCCACGCCCAGCACGCCGGCCGAGCCATACGGACTGTCCGGCTTCGATTCGGCGGTGGAGTTGTGGGCATCGAACGAGAGGTCCAGCGCGTCGTTCACTTCCCAGTCCACGTTGAAGCCCAGCGAGTGCATGCCGGTCCTGGTGGCCAGCTTGGCGCCGCCCATCGACACGTCCGAATTGGTCATGTCCTCGCTGTAGATGATCGGCGCGGCCACCGGCCCGTTGGTCCAGGTGCTGTCGCCGGGTCCGTAGTTGAACCACACGGACAGTTCACTGCGTTGCTGCTGCACCTTGTTCTCGACATAGGTGTAGTCCAGCGTGGTCGTCACGTTGTCGGCCGGCTTCCACTGGAACGTGGCCTGCGCATTGGTGCGCTGGCGCTGCACGCCGTTGACGTTGTACGCGGTGTTCTGCGGGCGTGCGTACACATCGTTCGGCCCGGGCCGGTTGGTGATGCGGTCGGCATAGCCCTGGCCCGGCTGCGGCAGCGCGCGCCAGTCGGTGGTGTTGTTGCCGTACAGCGTCGCCCAGCCTTCGGCCACCGTGGCCTGGTTGAAGCCCGAATCGCGTTCCTGATGGCTGGCACTGAGGGTCACGCCGAAGCGGTCATCGGCGTAGCGCTGGCTGAAGATGCCCGACAGCTCGCCGGTGATGTTCGAGCCCTGCAGCGTGCGCGGCAGGTTGTCGTTGGACGAATCATTGACCGCCTTCAGGCCCAGGCTGATCACCGGCTCCGACTCCAGCGGGCGCATCGTCCTGATGTTGATGGTGGCGCCGATACCGCCAGCCGGGTTGTCGGCACGGCTGGTCTTGTACACCTCCACCGCCGAAACCGATTCGGAGGCAAGGTTGGCGAAATCGAACGAGCGCGAGCCATTCAGGCCGCCACCACCGTTGCCAAGGTTGGAGGCGGGCATCTGGCGACCGTTCAACAACACCAGGTTGTAGTCCGGGCCGATGCCGCGCACGGTCACCTTGGAGCCTTCGCCGCTGGAGGTACGGTCGATCGACACGCCGCTGATGCGCTGCAGCGATTCGGCCAGGTTGGTATCCGGGAATTTGCCGATGTCCTCGGCGACGATGCCATCGACCACGCCCTGGCTGTCGCGCTTGAGGTTCATTGAAGACTGCAGGCTGCCGCGGATACCGGTGACCTGCACGGTATCCAGCGTGGCCGGATCGGCGGTGCCGGCGGCGGGTGCGTCCTGTGCCCAGGCCGGTGCAGCCAGCGCTGCCAGCAGCGCGGAAGTGAGCATCGTCTTGCGAGGTACTGCCCTGTACGTCTTCATGCAAGCTCCCTCCCCAGGGAATCCGGTGGTGTTGTTGCGTTGTTCTGATCGCGGTTACTGCACGTGGCCGGATTGGAGCGACGGTTGACAGCGTTGTCAACAAACTGCCATCAAGTGCGCCTGACCAGCGACCGTGCAGGTCGGGATGTAACCGTTGCCAGGAACCCGCTCGCATCGGCGAATTGCCTTTATTGAAGGCGTTTGCAGCGGTTTTTCAGGTATGACAGCGCTGCCAATCCGGATGCGGAAAAGCGTTGTGCGGTGCAGAACGAAACTGCGCGGATGACGGTGCGGGGGCGTGCCGGGGAGGCTGTGCGGCATGTTGACAGCGCTGGACAATGCCGTGGGCCTTGGCGTGCCGCGCATGACCGATGGATGGCTTGAAACACTGACCGGGAGGACAGGCTTTGGACACAGCAACGACCGTCAGCGGACAACACGTGCAGGGCAATACCCGCGCGTTGGCCGTGGTGACCGCGATCTTCTTCATGTGGGGCTTTCTCACCTGCCTCAACGACATCCTCATTCCCCACCTGAAGGCCGCCTTCGCGCTCACCTGGGTGCAGGCGATGCTGATCCAGTTCACCTTCTTCGGTGCGTACTTCCTGATGTCACTGCCGGCCGGACGGCTGGTCGCGGCGCTCGGCTACAAGCGCGGCATCGTCGCCGGCCTGGCCATCGCCTGCGTGGGCGCGCTGATGTTCTGGCCGGCCGCTGCCGCGCATGTGTACGGCCTGTTCCTGGCGGCGCTGTTCGTGCTGGCCACCGGCATCACCGTGCTGCAGGTGGCGGCCAATCCCTATGTCGCGCTGCTCGGTGACGAGCGCACCAGCTCCAGCCGGCTGACCCTGGCGCAGGCGATGAACTCGCTGGGCACCACGCTGGCGCCGCTGTTCGGCGGCCTGCTGATCCTCTCGGCGAAGCCACGCAGCGAGGATGAGCTGGCCCTGCTGCCGCAGGCCGAAGCACTGGCCTATCGCGCGGCCGAAGCGCAGTCGGTGCAGCTGCCGTACTTCGGCCTGGCAGTGGCGCTGTTGCTGCTGGCCGTCGCGATCTGGATGTTCCGCCTGCCCACCATTCCGGGCGTGGAGGGGCGCGCCAGCAGCGAAGGCCGCGTATGGGACGTGCTGCGCCATCGCCACGTGCGCCTGGGCGTGCTGGCCATCTTCTGCTACGTCGGGGCCGAGGTGTCCATCGGCAGCGTGCTGGTCAATTTCCTGTCCTCGCCGGGCATCGGCCAGGGCCTGACCGAGCAGGAGGCCACCGGCTATGTTTCGCTGTACTGGGGCGGCGCGCTGGCCGGCCGCCTGGTGGGGGCGGCGCTGCTGGCACGGCTGGACGCACGCCATCTGCTGGGCCTGTTCGCGGTAGCGGTGATGATCCTGCTGGGCATCACGGTCACCGCCAGCGGCGGCCTGGCCAAGTGGGCCGTGGTCAGCATCGGCCTGTTCAACTCCATCATGTTCCCGACCATCTTCGCCCTGGCCATCGCCCGCCTTGGTGCACTCACCGGAAAGGCGTCGAGCCTGCTGGTGATGGCCATCGTCGGTGGCGCGGTGATTCCGCTGGCAATGGGCTGGCTGGCCGACCGCCATGGCCTGCAGCTGTCCTTCCTGCTGCCGGTGCTGTGCTACGTCTACATCGCCTTCTATGCGTGGAAGGGCTCACGGCTGCCGGCGGCATGAGCCCGGTTCTGCCGTCGTCAGCGCAGCCGGGGTGCGGCGGTCGACTCGCGATCCAGCACCGCATGCTCGACCGTGATCATGCGTCCTGCGGTCTCGGTGCGGATGTGCTCGATCAACTGCTCGGTCGCCAGCCGGCCCATGTACGCGGTCGGCTGGCGCACCGTGGTCAGCGCCGGATAGATGTGCCCGGCGATCGGGGTATCGTCGAAGCCGCACACCGAAAGATCGCGCGGGACACGCAGGCCACGTTCGCCGGCCACGCGGTATACCGCCGCGGCCATGTCATCGTTGGCCGCGAAGATTGCCGTTGGCGGATCGTCCAGGTCCAGCAGGATGTTGGCGGCATCCACGCCCGATTCGAACGAGAACTGACCGTTGACCACCAGCTGCGGGTCGTAGGCGATACCGGCGCCGCGCAGCGCCTGGCGATATCCGGCGTGGCGCCACTGGCAGGCACCGTGTGCGCGGGGCCCCTTGATGTGGCCGATGCGGCGATGGCCCTGCGCGACCAAGTGGCCGATCAGTTCGACCACCGCGGTGGTCTCGTCCATGCGCACGCCGATGCGGCCTTCCGGGTGGCGTGGCGCGATGCAGGCGAAGGGAATGTCCTGCTCTTCCAGGTAGGACAGCACCACCTCATCGTCGGTCAGCGGTGGAATCAGCACGACGCCGTCCGGGCGCGAGTTCTCGAACAGCGCGGCCAGGTCGGGCTGGGTGCGGCGGCCGGTGCCGACCGGCCCCAGGATCAGGTTGTAGTGCTGCGCATGACAGGCTTCCAGCATGCCGCTCTGGATTTCCATCAGATAGTTGCGCGAAGGATTGTTGTAGACCAGCGCCAGTGCATACGAGCGCTGGCCGGCCAGGCTGCGCGCCGACAGGTTGGGCTTGTAGCCCAGCCGCGCCACTGCCGCCAGCACGCGTTCGCGCGTCTGCTCGCGCACGTTCGGCTCGTGGTTGAGTACGCGGGACACGGTCTTGATCGAAACCCCGGCGACGGCGGCGACATCCTCGATTCGACTGCGCATGGTGCGATGGATCCTCCTGGAAGGCGGCGGGCACGCGGCGATGGTAGAGCGTGCTGGCCCGGTCGATGTTGCCGAAGCAGGCGGATGTTGCCACGACAGGAGGCCCGCTGGCACGTCCGGATTCCTTGTCGCGATGCAGCACCCGGGCGTGACCGCGGTGCGCCACCAGCGCGGCGGAGCCCGTCGTTGCGCGGCCACCACCACATTGCGCACGAACAACGATTGACAGCACGTGAGCGGACTTATATGACAGCGCTGTCAGGAGCGGTGCGCAGGCACCCATGCCGGCGTGCCATCGCCGTCGCGCATGCCAGGAACTTCATCCACGGAGGTAGAGCCCAGTGAATCGCCCCACCCAGACCCTTCTTGCCAGCTGCCTGCTGGCTGTACTTGCCGCACCGGTCGGTGCCGCGCAGGCCGAGGGTGAACGCCTGCAGGACTGGCCGCGTGTGCACAGCGCGATCGCCACCGACGCAGGCATCGAACGCCGCGTGCAGCAGATCCTTTCGCAGATGACGCTGGCGCAGAAGATCGGGCAGATGACCCAGGCCGAGATCAAGACGATCACGCCGGAGCAGGTGCGCCAGTACTACATCGGCTCGGTGCTCAACGGCGGCGGCTCCTGGCCGGGCATGGACAAGCACGCCAGCGTTCAGGCCTGGCTGAAACTGGCCGATGCCTACCACGTGGCTTCATTGGCGACCGATGCGAAGACGCCGGTGCCGGTGATCTGGGGTACCGACGCGGTGCATGGCCACAACAATGTGCTGGGCGCCACGCTGTTCCCGCACAACATCGGCCTGGGCGCGGCCGGTGATGCCGAACTGATCGAGCGCATTGGCGAGGCGACCGCACGCTCGGTGCGTGCCACCGGCATCGGCTGGGTGTTCGCGCCCACCCTCGCCGTGGCCCACGACCCGCGCTGGGGCCGCACCTACGAAAGCTATTCGTCCGACCCGGCGGTGATCCGCAGCTTCGCCCACGCCTACGTCAAGGGCGCGCAGGGGGCGTTCAAGGATGACGGCAACGTGGTCACCACCGCCAAGCATTACCTGGGCGATGGCGCTACCGACAACGGCCGTGACCAGGGTGAGGCGCTGGTCGACAAGGCCAGCATGATCAACGTCCACGCGCAGGGCTATTACGGTGCGCTGGCCGAAGGTGCGCAGACGGTGATGGCCTCGTTCAACAGCTGGAACGACCGCGCGGGTGGAGTCGACTACGGCAAGATGCACGGCAGCAAGGCGCTACTGACCGATGCGCTGAAGGACAGGATGGGCTTCGACGGCTTCGTGGTCTCCGACTGGAACGGCATCGCCCAGGTGCCGGGCTGCCGCAACGACAGCTGCGCGCAGGCCATCAACGCCGGCATCGACATGGTGATGGTGCCCGATGACTGGAAGGCCTTCATCGACAACACCACCGCGCAGGTGCAGAAGGGCGAGATCCCGATGGCGCGCATTGATGACGCAGTGACGCGCATCCTGCGGGTGAAGCTGCGCGCGGGGCTGTTCGAGCATAAACCGTCCGACAGCCGCTACGCCGGTGATGCCAACGCCGTGCAGCACCGCGACCTGGCGCGCCGCGCGGTGCGTGAATCGCTGGTGCTGCTGAAGAACGAAGGCCATGCGCTGCCGTTGCGCAGAGATGCGCGCGTGCTGGTGGTCGGCAAGGGCGCCGACAACATCGGTGACCAGTCCGGTGGCTGGTCGCTGACCTGGCAGGGCACTGAGAACAGCAATGCCGACTTCCCCAACGCCGACTCGGTGCTGGGCGCGCTGCGCGCCGAACTGGGCGCGGACAAGGTCGGCTTCAGCGCAGATGGCCAGGGCATCGACCCGAACACCTTCGATGTGGTGCTGGCGGTGATCGGGGAAACGCCGTATGCGGAAACCAACGGCGACATCCTTGCTTCGGACACGGTCAGCCACAGCCGCGCCTACCCGCAGGACCTGGCCGTGCTGAAGGCCGCCACAGCGAGCGGCAAGCCGGTGGTGACGGTCTACCTGTCCGGTCGGCCGATGTACACCAACGACCTGCTCAATCTGTCCAGCGCGTTCGTTGCGGCGTGGCTGCCGGGCACCGAAGGCAAGGGCGTCACCGATGTGCTGGTGGCCGGCAAGGTTGGCAAGCCCGCGCACGACTTCCGCGGCCGCCTCAGCTTCCCGTGGCCGGGCGTGCCATGCCCGGCGCCGATCGACCAGCCCGATGCGAAGAAGCCGGCCCTGTTCGCGCGGGGTTATGGCCTGAGCTACGCCAAGGGTGGCAAGGTCGCGCGTCTGGACGAAGCCAATCCGGACAGCTGCGGCGAAGTGACGGTGCTGCCGATCTTCAACCGCGCCGACACGCCGCCGTTCGCCCTGCACGTGGCCGCCGCTGGCGCAACGCAACCGCTGGGCAATGATCTGAATGCCACGCTGCGCTGGCCGGCTGCCAAGCCGGTGGTGCAGGTGCGCACCGTGCAGGTGAACACCCAGCAGGACGCCAAGGAGGTGACCTGGCTGGCCCCCGCGCAGCTGATCGCGCGCAGCACCTCGCGCCGCAACCTGGGCGCACTGGCGCGCAGCAACGGCGCGCTGCAGTTCGATGTGCAGCTGGTGAAGCGCCCGGCCTCGCCGGTAAAGGTGACGATGCAGTGCGGCAGTGGCTGCGAGGGTGGGGTGGATATCGCCCCGCTGCTGGGCAAGCTCTCGCCAGGCCAGAAGCAGACGGTGACCGTGCCGCTGGCGTGCTTCGCCAAGCAGGGCGTGGCACTGGGCGCGGTGGAAGCCCCGTTCGTGGTGACCGCCGACACGCCGTTCGCTGCGGCCTTCACCCAGATCAAGCTGACCGCCAACACGGCCAATGCCGAGGGAGCGGTGGCCTGCCCGTAAGCCGCGCGGCCGCGCCGGGCGACGCCCGGTGCGGCCGGTAGATCCACGCCATGCGTGGATGCCGCCTATCCCGACGGCAAAAAAAAGCCCCGCAGTGCGGGGCTTTTCTCTTAGCGCTTCATGGAACCGAAGAACTCGTCGTTGGACTTGGTGTTCTTCATCTTGTCCAGCAGGAACTCCATCGCGGCCATTTCATCCATCGGATGCAGCACTGAGCTTCTTTAGGATTTCGCATCTTCTCAGACAGTCAAGCCCATGATTTCGTAGTCTTTTTTGAGGGTCTAGTACGGTTTTGAAGCTTCGTGTGGGGGTCGGCTGGCCCAGCGGGCAATGGCGAGATGAGTCCCTGTTGGGGTGCAAGGTCCGGGTTCAAGCTCTGTAGGGGGTCAACCCTCCAGTACGAACCTGCCCTCAGAGAAGCGCCAAGCCTTTTTCCCTGGCAGACTCCTCACTACAGGCTTGCCGCCTCGGTTCTCCAAATAGAAGTTCGTCCCCTTGAACTGGCTGGCGTTCTCGGTATAGCCAGGCAGGGCATCTCTGCTCACGTTGCGCCACTTGCCGTCCTCATACCGATAGACGTTCAACTCATGCAAACCTGAGTTGCCTTCGTAGTGGGTCACCAGAGTGTTCGAAGAACCAGGCGGTAGCCACATCTGAGTGCTTGCATCGAGCTCGGCGAACCCGTTGCTAGCATCTATGCGCACGAAGTCCGTTGATGATGTCCCTGCATAGCTTGGATGAGTCCTCAGTGCAGCGATGGCATCGTGGATTGAGGTGAACCCTTTCGATGCATCTGCAAGGCGGTCACAGTCACTGCCAAGTGGGAAGGTCACTCGATTCACCCGTACCTGCATGAGACGGGCCTCAATGCGCTCGTCATACATCTCATCTTCGGGCAGCAACTTCACATTGGCTAGCACAACGCTGGCCGTTCCCTTTGCTATGTATTTGCATCCTGACTTCTGCGCGGTCGGTACGACCCCAAGAAGCTTGGCCGCTTCCGAGGGGTTTGACAGGCACAAGGCACCTCCCAACTGCTGCAACTGCGGATTCCGCGCCACCGAGGCGGCATCCAACTGAAAGCAGATGTTGAGTCCTTCGTCCGTTTCCATACGGGATGCGTCGTGGTACTCCCACTGTCCGGTGACGGTAAGAAGCCCTTGTGCTGGGGAGGATATGGGGACAATTGCGAGGGAAGCCGCAATGGCGAGCCGGGTCAGCATATGAGTTGTCCTTGAGTGCAATGAATGTAAGAACATGGCTTTTGGGCTTCGCTGAGCAGTTACGCTCCCCGATGAAAGGGGTCCCTCTCTACGCGAACCCGCGAAAAGCCAAACTTGTTGAGCCTTTAGCTCGGACGCTGCTTTGGTCTCCGCTGCCTCACTTGCCCGCTATAGAGCAAGAACTGAGGTGATGGCCTTGGCCTTCGGGTCGGCAATCAGCTCTTCCACCCGGTTGAACGTTGGGATGCTGTCCTTCACGTCTACGCACACCAAGCTGGTGACCCCCTTCTCATAGAAGATGGTGGCAACTCGCTCTTCTCCTGGCATCAAGGTGACGCCCATCATTGCGTGCACATTCTTGGGTCTACCGACCATGCGTTTCTGACCGTCGAAACCTACGCACTCCATGTTGGCCTCTCTAGGGGCGCTCATGTGATTGCGCATCACGCAGTTGAAGCTGACAGGGCCACGCCGCTCGCATGACGTGGGTCTGACGAATCCGAATGAGACCATTTTGCTTGGACCACCCATTGCCGTGAGCTGGTCACAACCAGCGAGGAGGATGGGAAGTAGGGCGATGCAGATGGGGAGAGCGGGGCGCATGGTTCTCCTTTGGCGCAGAGGATGTTCTAAGAGAAGAGAGACTTGCCTAGCGGTGTTGAAGGTCTGCCTCGCAGTTCGGGCACGAGTAGATGTCACGGCTTCCAGACATTGCCAGTCCGCTCACCACGGCACCAACAATGAATGCAGCCGCTATTCCTATGCCACCGAACAGGACAAATGCGGCGCATGCTGCTGCGGTTGAGAGAAGCGTGCTTCCCCACCAAGTCGCGTACCACGGCTTCCAACTGGATTTGATGCCCATGAGACCGGTGTATCCGCACTCCAGGCATGTCATGCCCGGTGCGTGCCGTCGGTGCCTCTTTAGGTTCTTACGTATGTGGTCGGGCAGCGCGTACGTTGCGTTACTGTCAGAGGGCGACTCATTCCTGTTCACAGATGTCCCCTAATCGAATGATGACTGCATCCCGCCCTAGCAAGCTTCGATTGACTCACAAGCACCTTACGGTCTAGTCAGCCGCCTCTAATTCCTCCTGGGCAAGGGCTTGGGGACACAACCGGGCACACCTTCCCGCGCGAACAATTAAATGCTCCAACCGGGTCAGCTTGTCTGGGGCGGCCACACCTCGGAAGTATGGATATTCCGAACATGTGGAGTCAAGCGTGTCCGAACGACAGCGGTGTGGACTCTCCATATTTTGGTTGCCTAGTTCAGCAGGCAATCGATATGAAGAGCTTTGGCGATAGATTGCGGGAAGCGCGTGCAGCTTCCGGCCTGACACAGGAGCAACTGGGCTTTGCTATTGGTGTCACCAAGGCTTCGATTTCGGCCTGGGAGAATGGGCGCGAAACGCCTAGCTTCCGTGTCCTGGTTGACCTGCGCGACGCCTTGAACAGGTCTTTGGACGAACTTATTTGCGGCAGAGTGAGTGCCGTAGCCGAGCCTGCGGCTACCAAGGAAGGCGAGCTACGCGCCACCAATGCGCAGGAAGAGGCCTTGCTGGTCCGCTTTCGAGCCCTCCGAGCCAGGAAGCGCGAAGCTCTTCTTGAATTCCTTAAGCCGTAGTACCGGCCTGTAGGGCACGGTACACGCTGCTACGGCTGATGGAGAAGCGCTCAGCCAGTTGCTCAATACTGAATCCTTCTTCCGCCCGCAGCCTACGAATGCGTTCCTCCTGTGCACTCGTGAGTGCCTTCTTGCGGCCGAACTGGGTGCCCTTCTGCTGAGCGAGCGCGATGCCATCTCGTTGGCGCTCAGCTCGGATATCGGCCTCGAACTCTGCAAAGGCTCCAAGAAGGTTGAACATAAGCTTGCCCTCTGAGGTGGTCGTATCCAAACCTTGGTCGAGCACTCGTAGGCTGACCCCCTTCTGCCTCAGACGGTCAGCAATCTTTGCAAGGTCCAGTACTGACCGGGCCATGCGGTCCAGGCGGCATACGACCAGCACGTCCCCATCGCGCAGATACTCCAAGGCTGCCTGCAACTCAGGGCGGTTCTCGGCCTGGCGACCAGAGCGCTTCTCCTGGTAGACCTTGCTGCACCCAGCCTTGCCAAGCTTGTCCAACTGAACGTCGAGCGATTGGCCCGCTGAGCTGACACGGGCATAGCCAATCATTTCCATCGGCGTCTCATAACGTTTAGATGTTGTGAGAATATCATTCTGGCATGGATTTTGGAACGGGCGGGAGGTCGTCCCAAGATGTATACATTTTGAACCGACATGGCAGAAGACCAATCCTCGTCAATGCAGAAGAAGAGGTGGGCCAACTATCAGAGCCGGTGGCCGCCCATGGGGCGTCGCCCCGCGCTCCGGAGCCTTGTTGGGCTACTCTATCGGCATCGTCACCCTGTAGCTGCCGGGCGCCAGTTGGCGGAGGCTGCGCAGGCTCTTTCCGAAAAGAAGTTCAGCATACATGCGCAACCAACTTAGTCTCGAGGCCCTCGAATCATGGCTTTGGGAGTCTGCCAATATTCTTCGTGGCTCAATCGATTCATCCGACTTCAAGAACTACATCTTCGGCCTGCTCTTCCTTAAGCGCTTCAACGATGTCTTTGAAGAGCGTGTCGCTCATTTGTTGCATGCCGAGCCTCTTACGGCAGCTGAGGCTGAGGAAGAGGTGCAGGACAGGTGGGGCTACTTTCCTGAGAGTGCCCGTTGGCCCCATCTGATTGCCCGCACGGAGAACATCGGCGAGGCGCTGGACAAGGCATTCGCCACCATCGAAGCCAACACCCCCGAACTGCAGCACGTCCTGACTGCCACCCAGTACGGTGACAAGCGAGTGCTGTCCGATGCCACCCTGCAGCGGCTACTGCGTCACTTTAACCAGTACAAGCTGGGCAATGCCGACCTGTACAAGGCGGACATGCTGGGTGACGCCTACGAGTACCTCATCAAGCAGTTCGCCGACGACGCCGGTAAGAAGGGAGGGGAGTTCTATACGCCCAAGGCGGTGGTGCAACTGGTGGTGGAACTCATCGACCCGCAGCCCGGCCACAGCGTCTACGACCCCACATGCGGCAGCGGCGGCATGTTGGTGGAAAGCGCCCACCACATTGCCAAGCTGCCGGGTGGCCTGCTCTTGGGCGACAAGCCCTATGTGCTGCTCTTCGGGCAGGAGAAGAACCTCGGCACATGGGCCATCGCCAAGCTGAACCTCTACCTGCACAACATACGGGCCGAAATTGAGCGCGGCGACACCTTGGTCGAACCCAAGCACCTTGACGGCGATTACCTGAGGACGTTTGACCGGGTCATTGCCAACCCGCCGTTCTCGGCGAAGCAATGGTGGCCGCCGCTGGAGTTGGCCAACGAGGCGCAGCAAGAAGGCAACAAGAAGCCCAAGGCACCCAACTACAAGCAGGTCAACGACCCCTACGGTCGCTTTGTCTATGGCACCCCGCCACGTGGCTATGCCGACCTCGCCTTCGCCCAGCACATGCTGGCCAGCCTCAAGGCCGATGGCCGCATGGGCATCATCCTGCCGCACGGGGTGCTGTTCCGCAGTGGCGAGGAAGGCAAGATTCGCGATGGTCTGCTGTTCGGCACCGACGCTGCCAGCGGCAACCAACCCGGTGACCTCATCGAGGCCGTCATCGGCCTGCCATCGGCCTTATTTTATAACACCGGCATTCCGGCCTGTGTGCTCGTCCTGAACAAGCGCAAGCCCGCTGCGCTCAAGGGCAAGGTCATCATCATCGACGCCAGCCGCGACTACCTCGAAGGCAAGGCCCAGAACAGCCTGCGCCCCGAGGACATCACCCACATCGCCAGTACGCACAAAGCAGCCTTTGAGCACCAGACCGAGGTGGAGAACTACTGCCGTGTGGTGACGCTGGACGAAATCCGCAGCAACGACGGCAATCTCAATATTACCCGGTACATCGACAACGGTGAGACCGAAGAGACCGTTGATGTTGCGGCCACGTTGACGCAACTGGCCGCGCTGGCGGAAGCGGAGGCGCGGATTGATGCGCGTCTGAATGGCTACCTAGCTGAGTTAGGGCTGCTGGAGGTTGAGTCGGAATGAATCAAACAGCGGAGTTCAGCCCGGCGACCACGGTAGACGTGCCCTCCCCATCCGATTGGCAATCCGACGAGCTGCTTACCTTCTTAGAACTTCAGCGTGGCGTAGACCTCCCCTTGCAAGACAGGCGGGGTGGCGACGTGTCAATTTTTGGTTCTAACGGTCTGCTAGGGTTTCACGACACTAGCGTTTCTGATGGCCCCGGCGTTATTACCGGTCGCTCTGGAACAATCGGAAAGGTGTTCTATACGGAGGGGAAGTACTGGCCCCTCAATACCGCGCTGTATGTGAAGAACTTCAAGGGCAACTTACCTAAGTTCGTCTACTACAAACTGGGTGCTATTGGCCTTGAGCGGTTTTCGACCGGCACAGGCGTTCCGACGCTAAACAGGAACGTTGCGCACAAAGAGATGGTGGCATTTCCCCCTCTCCCCGAGCAACAAAAAATCGCTGCCATCCTGACGGCCGTGGACGACAAGCTGGACGTGATTGCACGCCAGATTGACGCTACCCTGACCCTCAAGCAGGGGCTGATGCAGACCCTGTTCAGCCGGGGAGTAGGCACCCAAGATGCCGATGGCCACTGGGTGCCGCACGCCGAGCTCAAGGTCAGCGAGCTGGGGGAGATTCCGGTGGGGTGGGAAGCAGCCAAATTGAACTCGCATGTCGCCAAAGTTGGTAGCGGGGTCACCCCCAAAGGCGGGAGCGATTCGTATCTCAGCTCAGGCATACCGCTGATTCGAAGCCAAAACGTCTTGGTCGGGCGACTGTCGCTGGACGATGTGGTCTTCATTTCGGACGAGCAGCACGAGAAAATGCGCAACTCGGCACTGAGTCCGAATGATGTGCTGTTGAACATCACTGGAGCATCCATCGGACGAAGCGCCGTGCTTCCGGCGGACTTTGAGGTCGGCAATGTCAACCAGCACGTCTGCATCATCAGAACGGAATTAACCCTGAGTCCTCATTTCTTGTGTCAGTACCTCAACTCTGAAATGGGACAGAAACAGGTAGACAAGTTTCAGGCGGGGGGAAATCGCGAGGGGTTGAACTATCAGCAGATTCGTAGCTTTGATGTGCCGCTGCCGCCTGTCCCAGAGCAGGATGAGATTGCTTCTGTTCTTGGCAGCGTTGATGAAAAGGTGGGTGTTCTGACGGCCAAGCAAGAGCGGTATCAGACACTCAAACGCGGCCTGATGCAGAAGCTCCTCACGGGCGAATGGCGGGTCAACGTGGTCGCTAGCGCGACCGGAACGTAAGGGTCAGACATGGCGTCGCAGGCATTGCTCCCCCCAGGCCCACCGCTTGAACTGCAGCGCGATGTGCAGCGCAAGCTGGGGCGGTGCCTGCTTCGTCTGCAGCAATACGAAATCCTGCTCAAGGCATTGGTAGCCCATGGTGACATTGCCGGGCCGCCTTCGGCGTTGCAGGCAGTCCGGGGCGCACAGGTGGCCTGCGCACAGAAGAAGACCTTGGGCAACTTGGTCGGCATGTTGACCGAGCGTCATCTAACCCCGGCCGAAGAGGATGACGGCACCGATGAGCCGCAGGGTGATGGCGGCATGTGGTTCCGCTTCCGCTTTCAAGTGGGGCTGGGTGCCAGCCAGCATCAAGCCACCACGGCGGCATTGAAGGAGTTGGTGGACTTGCGCAATGAGTTGGTTCACCACTTCCTGCAGCGCTTCAACATCTGGGAGCCGCAGGGTTGCATGGCCGCCGATGCCTATCTGGACGCCAGCTACGAGACCACCGATGGCCACTACCTGACCTTGCGCGGCTGGGTGCAGGGCATGGATGAGGCCCGTGCGGCGATGGCCTCGTTCATGAGTACGGCGGCGTTTGAGGACCTGCTGGTCAATGGCATTGCACCGGACGGCACGGTGGACTGGCCTGCCAGCGGGGCCGTGCGCTGCCTGCGCGAAGCCGAGACCCGTTTCGCTACCGAGGGTTGGACCCTGCTCAACACCGCGACCCCATGGATTCGAGCACAACACCCTGACCAGTATCCCCAGCGCTACGGCTGCGGCAGTTGGCGGCAAGTGATTCACGAGTCTCGGCAATTCGAGATTCGCAGGACGGTGGACATAGAACTAGGCTGCGGCGAGGTCTGGTATCGCAGCCGTCAGGAGGAAGCCAGCATGCAAGGGAAGAAAAGCTCATGAGCCAGTCACCTGAAAAGACTGGCGTCGAAACGCCTGCCATCGAGTCGCTGCTCAAGCTGGGTTACACCCATTTGCCGGGCCATGCGGTGCAGGTGGAGCACCGCCACCTCGCCCCGGTGCTTGAGGATGTGCTGCGGCCCCGGCTGCTGGCTCTGAACCCGTGGCTGGCCACGGCGCCCGGTGGGGTGGATGCGGCCTTGATTGAACTGCGCAAGCGGGTCAACGACGAACTGCTCCCGGCCAACAAGGCGTTCTGGGAGCAGGTGGTGCACCGTTCGGACATTCAGGTGAAGGATGCCGAGGGCAAACTGCGCAGTGTGCGCTTCTTCGACGCGGGCACGGTCACCCACAACGATTTCCTTGTGGTGGACCAGTACGTCGGCAGGAACGCCGATGGCGACTTGTTCCGGCCGGACTTGCTGCTGTTCGTCAACGGCCTGCCGCTGGCGACCATCGAATGCAAAGCCAGCCATCACCGGCTGGATGAAGCGCTGGCACAACTCGATGGCTACCAAGCTAGCTTCCCGGCTCAGTTTGTGTTCAATCAAGTCTGCGTGGGTCTCAACCGCAGGCAGGGTTTGTATGGCGCCATCCTGACCAAGCCCGCCTTCTATGCACGTTACCGGCTGCAGGACGCGGAACTGGCTGCGGTGACTGCCGTGCTGGGTGCTGACTCGAGTGAGCAGGACCAACTGCTGTGGGCCTTGTTCGAGCCGGGCCGGTTTTTGGAACTCATTACGCACTTCGTCCTGTTTGAGACCCGCGACGGCAGGACAGTCAAGAAGCTGCCGCGCTATCAGCAGTGGCGGGCGGTGCGTAAGACCATCGCCCGGCTGACGGCAGCCCAGCCCATTGGCGGGGTGGTGTGGCACACGCAGGGCAGTGGTAAGTCGCTCACCATGGCACTTCTGGCCCGGATGCTGCGGGCCGACAGCACGGGCCTGAACAACCCGACCGTGTTGGTGCTGACCGACCGCAAAGACCTAGACAAGCAAATCTTCGACACCTTTCATGCGGTGGGCATCAAGGCCATTCAGGCAGTGTCGGTGGATGGCTTGGTGAAGCTGCTGGGCAATGACTACGGCAGCGTGTTCACCAGCACGGTGCAGAAGTTCCAAGAGAACGAACCTGCTGCTGATGCCAGCGAGAGCGCAGCGGATGAGGAAGATGACCTCCTGCAAGCCACCCGGCACAGGCGGGTGCGCGAGGGCAAGGACTTCTTCATGCTGGAAGAGCGCAACGCCAACTATGGCCTGCACGATGAGGACGGCGTGCTGCTGGACACCAAGTGGGAGGAGGTCAGCAGGGAGAAGGTGAGCTTCCGGGTACTGAGCGCCAAGCCGAACTTCTATGTGCTGGTGGATGAGGCGCACCGAAGCCAGTACGACTTCTTAGCGGCCTTCATGCGGGCCAGCCTGCCCAATGCCAAGTTCATCGCCTTCACCGGCACGCCGCTGCTGAACGACGACAAGCACACTCTGGCCGAGTTCGGTGGCGACACCTACATCGACGAATACCGCCTGCACGAGGCTGTCGCTGACGGCGCCACGCTGCCCATCAAGTACCAAGACGCATGGGTGAAGCTCGCGCCCAGCAGCAAGCTGGACCAAGCCTTCAAGGACCAGTTCGCGCAGGAAGACGAGGCCAGACAGCAGGCGCTGAAGAAGGAACTGCTGGCCCGGTGGCGGCAGGCCGGGGACCGCATGGAGCAGGTGGCGGCGCATCTGGTGGAGCACTTCATCACTAACGTGCAAGCGAAGGGCCTGAAAGCCATGCTGGTTTGCGACGGCCGCGACATGGCGATTCGGTACAAGGACCTGCTGGATGGGCTGATGCAGGAGCGAAAGGCCAAGGGCTTGCCGACTTTCGAGAGCCGCGTCGTCATCTCGCTGGCTAGTGCCACGGTATCACGCACCGGAGCTTCGGTACTGGAGGCGGCGGCCGAGTACAAGCTCGGCCCAGAACAAATTCAGTCCATCGAGGAGCGGGTCAAGGCTGAAATCAAGGCAGGCAAACAACCCGTCGCGCTGCCTTCGGAGCAGATTGCCAACTTCGTTTCCAAGCTGTTCCCGCTGCCCTACGGCGACGAGTCCAAGGGCAAGGACGGGCAGCCGCATGCGAACAACATCGGCCTTTGTATAGTGTCCGACATGCTCTTAACGGGATGGGACGCCCCCATCGTGGGCACCCTGTACCTCGACAAGCCGCTGAAGGAGCACACGCTGCTGCAGGCCATTGCACGGGTGAACCGGACGATGGCAGGCAAGAACGCGGGCTACATCGTTGACTACCACGGTGTGGTGGAGCACCTTGACCACGCGCTGAAGATTTACGGTGGCGAGGTTCAATCGGCCCAAGTGTGGGAGGGGGTGGAAAGCGAGTTGCCCAAGCTGCAGGCTACCCTCGACCGCATCCTGACCCTGCTACCCAAGAAGCACGACCCGGTCAGCCAGCGCGAGGACTATAAGGACGATGCCGAGCGTTTCCTCGACCCCGCCACGCGGTTGGATGCAGTAGAGGACTTCCTCGACTTGGTGAAGCGATTCAACCGGAGCATCGACATCATCTTGCCGGATGTGCGGGGTGTGCCCTTCAAGCCCTACTTCACGCTGTTCGCGGAAATCCGGCTGATGCTGCGCGATAAGCTGCCCGGTGCGACCCATCGCGAGCGCATCACGCGACTGGAATCAGCGCTGCTGCAGCAATTGCTGGACGAGTACATCGACGCCAGCCCGGCCAAGAGCCTACTGGGCAAAGAGGTGTCCATTCTGGACGCCAGCGACATGGCTCGTCTGAAAAAGCTGGCCAGTCCCGGAAGTCAGGCGTTGGTCATGAAGAACCAGTTGAAGCACACGATTGCGACCGGCAGAGACAAGGACCCAGCCTTCTTCGACAAGCTGGCTGATGAGCTTGAAAAGCTGCTTGCTGAGGAGGCTGCGGGACGCATCAGTCAGGCACAATTCTTGGAGCAACTCGACCTGTTCGGGCAACGCATCGCGGACAAGGACAAGACCGGTTTCGAGCACCCGGCCCATTCGGCGGTCTATCACTATCTGGCTTCGCTGCTCAGTGAGGAGACGGGCCGCATTGCGACGACCAAGCTGTTCGAGGATGCCGACCTGAGCCGGACCATGGCCGCAGCCAACTGGAAGCAGATGCACGACCTGCATCCCGAGTTGCGCGCACTGCTGCACAAGCTGCTGATTCCGCTGGCGGGTTGGGAGCGCTCGGTAGCCCGCGACCATGCCAAGCGCATCCTGGACATTCTCCTGAAGAACTGACGATGCCGCTGCTCCAGTACGGTCAAACCATCATTGAATGGAAGTTTCAGCCCGATGCCAAGCTGAAACGGCACTACGTCACCGTCGAGCGAGCGCGGCCGGTGTTGTTACGTGGGCCGGTAGTGGCTGTAGCGGAGCAAGAGGCTCTAGTCCGGCGTCGTGCACGCTGGATTCGCGAGAAGCTGTTGTTGGTCAATCAGTCGCAGGCCAATGACGTCATTGTTACCGGCAGTCGCTTGCGCTACTGCGGCAGGAGCTATTTTACCGAGGTCAGGCACCACCCAGGCTTGGACAATCCTCGGCTCACCTTCACTGCGTCGCGCTTCATCATTGAGAGTCCTGAGGGCTTGAGCATCCAGCAGGACGCTCTCGTTCCCCTTATCGAGCGATTCTACTGGGAGCGTGCAAATGAAAGGCTATTGGTCCGGGTGCGCTTTTGGGAGCGCAAAATAGGCTTGCAGGCTAAGGGTGCTCGTGTTCGGATGTTCCGGAGCCGTTGGGCTAGCTGCGATGCGAATAACACTCTCGAGTTCCATCCCCGGGTGATGGAGTTGCCCGGCAGCTTGCAGGATTACGTCATCGTTCACGAGCTGTGCCACACAGTCGAAAAAGGCCATACAAAGGCATTCTGGGCACTCGTGGGTCTGCATATGCCGGACTGGGAGCGCCATCATGGGGCGCTAGAGCTTGGCTGGTCGAAGGGCCGCCGGTGATTACGTCAGTGGGTGGCAAACTTGCTTCTTGCTTCTTGCTTGGGTGCTTTCACTCATATGGAAGAAGAGTTCCCGTGACCCCGCTTGGGCCGATGTCTAGGAGCTGAGCGCCAACGGGCCTGTCCACTCTAAGGATGTCTGCAATGACGTATGCATGCGCGTTTTCAGGTGTGGATTCGATTCGTTGGACATTGACCCAGTTGGGTCCTGACAACTGAGGCCCACGGCAACTCAGTCCTCCTCCGCATGTCTTGGGGCGCTTGTTCCTTGCCGCTTCCTCGCAATCGCACTTTGGACCTGGAAGTCTTGGATAGAGCTCTGAGGCAGCTCTTCGCACGTTCTCTTGGAGCCAATCAAGTGGTTCGGTCATCGCATCGTCCAGGCCCCAGAGTAGGAAGTGGAAGTGGTACGTGCCCTCGAACTTGGTATCGGTATGGCGCTCAGCACAGACCAGTCCTCCAAAGTTCTTTCGAACGCGTTTCGGCAATCTATTGAGCAGCTTGAGCACGAATCCTCTCATGCCTATCTCGGCAGCTTGGTCTTTTTGGGGCTGTCGATAGGTCAAAGTGACGAAGTACTCGGGTTTCATGTTCGAGAGGTGTGCAATGTATCCATCAGCTAGTCGCGTGCGTTGTTCAATGTTCAAAATATGTTTCCCGTTAAGTGATTTTGCTATTGTTGTTCAGGTGTGGCTGGGAACATTGGACACGGTAAAAGAATCCCATGTTGCTGATTCGCATAGGATTCGATGTACAAGAACCACGCCAAAGGCCATGACTGCAGGAGGCAGAAAAGCATCTCGCCTTAGAGTATGTAGGGCTGTTTGCGGAGCGTGTAGATTCATTGGTATTCAATGTAGACAACTCGGCCCTACTCAAGGCCATCGATGAAGGCTGCAATTGCCTGTTCGACTTCCTCGGGATACGCAATCATTTGCCCTGTCGCTGCCTGTGTGGCCTCCGTAGCGCCTCCGCTATAGAGCTGGAAGGCGAGGGTAGGTAGCGAGTGTCCCACGTACCTCGCAATGCGGACCTGGTCTATGCCGAGGTTCTCCAGGCGAGTGATGAAGGTTCTGCGTAGCGAGTGGAAATCGGTTGCCCCGGTTAATCCGCGTCCGTTACGGTGATAGCGGAAAGCTTGACCCACACGCCAAGAGAGCTTGTTGTCATAGCCTCCACCCTTCAGTTCAGGAAATAGCTGGGCTGCCTTTGCTTCCTTTCGCTTAAGGCGTCGCATCAGCAGTCCTTTGGCAATGGGATGCCAGATTGCCAGCGTGCGTGTACCGGCGGCTGTTTTGCTCTTGCCGATATGGATGTATACGAAGCCATCTTCCACACGAACATCCCCGCGTTTGATTGAGCAGATTTCATCAATTCGGGCGCCCGTATACAGGCCGAGTACCATCACCTCCCGCAGTGCAGGGTAGCTAGGTTCTCCTGAAAAGAGCTGGACCAGCTCTGGCATTGTGTACGGACGCTTCTTGGGCGTGTTTGATGCGCCCTCCGCGCGGATGCGGAAGCCCTTCCAAGGATTCGTACCCTTGGGCAGATAGCATCGACTGCTCATCCATTCCCAGAATGCCGCTAGGGCGCTGAGCTTGCGTCTACGAGTACTGGGGCTGTCCTTGGATTCAAGTAGGCATTCATCGACATACGAGGCTGCCAAAACGCCGGTGACAGCCGTAGGGCTTCGGTTGTTACCCAAGTAGCAGCGCAACTCTTTGTAAGCCTGCTGTCGTTGAAACCGAACAGTCTTGAGGTTGCTAGTTGCGGCCCATTCCTGTGAAAGCGCATCCAGACCGGCTGAGGGGCGGAGATTCTGCGAGTTGGCCTGCGCGGGAGATGGGGCCGCGTCTTGCTCAATAGCTCTAGAGGGAGATACGACAAGAGCCAGACCAAGGTTCGGATTACTGGCCTGCGCTTGGAAGTGCTCATGCACCTGAGAGATGACCACCCACTTCCTGCGGTTTGCCTCATCCAGGTCGCGTGTGTTCAGCGCACGCCGGATGTGTGTGCCTTTTACGATTCCGCGTAGTGCGGTTGGAACCTTGATACGGACGTACCAGGAGTGCCCAAGGCGTTGCAGATAGCGATTCTTGCTCATATCCCGTCCTGATGGAGGGGCATTGAGCTGTCTGGTGGTCAAGGTTGGTGGTCAGAGTCATGGATTTCGCCATGCCCTCAACCCTGTGCATTCCGCCAAGAAAAAGGGCCTCCGGAAATCCAAAGGCCCTGTTCTCACGTGCTTTTCGATGGTTTACCGCTTCATCGAACCGAAGAACTCGTCGTTGGACTTGGTGTTCTTCATCTTGTCCAGCAGGAATTCCATCGCGGCCATTTCATCCATCGGATGCAGCAGCTTGCGCAGGATCCAGATCTTCTGCAGCAGTTCCGGTTCGATCAGCAGGTCTTCGCGGCGGGTGCCCGAACGGTTGATGTCGATGGCCGGGAACACGCGCTTTTCAGCAATGCGACGGCTCAGGTGCACTTCGCTGTTGCCGGTGCCCTTGAACTCTTCGTAGATCACCTCGTCCATCTTCGAGCCGGTGTCGACCAGCGCGGTGGCGATGATGGTCAGGCTGCCGCCTTCTTCCACGTTGCGCGCGGCACCGAAGAAGCGCTTCGGGCGGTGCAGGGCGTTGGCGTCGACACCACCGGTCAGCACCTTGCCCGAGCTCGGCACCACGTTGTTGTAGGCGCGGGCCAGGCGGGTGATCGAGTCGAGCAGGATCACCACGTCCTTCTTGTGCTCGACCAGGCGCTTGGCGCGCTCGATGACCATCTCGGCCACCTGCACGTGGCGCGCTGCCGGCTCGTCGAAGGTCGAACTGATGACTTCGCCGCGCACGGTGCGCTGCATTTCGGTCACTTCTTCCGGGCGCTCGTCGATCAGCAGCACGATCAGGTGCACGTCCGGGTGGTTGGTGGTGATCGCGGTGGCGACCTGCTGCATCATCATCGTCTTGCCCGCCTTCGGCTGGGAGACGATGAGCGAGCGCTGGCCCTTGCCCTGCGGTGCCATCAGGTCGAGGATGCGGCCGGTGATGTCTTCCGACGAACCGTTGCCGCGCTCCAGGGTGAAGCGACGGCGCGGGAACAGCGCGGTCAGGTTCTCGAACAGCACCTTGTTCTTCGATGCTTCGATCGGCTCACCGTTGATGGTGTCGACGATGTTCAGCGCGAAGTAGCGTTCGCCATCCTTCGGGAAGCGGATGCGGCCGGAGATGTGGTCGCCGGTACGCAGGTTGAAGCGGCGGATCTGGCTGGGCGAGATGTAGGTGTCGTCCGGGCCGGCCAGGTAGCTGGCTTCGGCCGCGCGCAGGAAGCCGAAGCCGTCAGGCAGGATTTCCAGCACGCCGTCGGCGGCGACGCCGTCACCGTGGCGGGTCAGCACCTTCAGCAGGGCAAAGATGACGTCCTGCTTGCGGGCGCGGGCGACGCCTTCGGAGATCTGCAGCTGCTCGGCGATTTCCAGCAGCTTCTGCGCCGGCATGCGCTTGAGGTCGCTCAGCGAGTAGACCGGGAAGCCCTCGGGCACGTTGGCGTGCGGGCGCGGCACGAAGGGCTGCTGCTCGCCGCCGTCGTTGGGCATGCCATCGTCGCGGAAGCGGTTGTTGCGGTCACGGTCGCGGCGGTTGCGGAAGCGGTCGCGGCGGTTGCCCTGACCCTGTCCCTGGCCCTGCTGGCCGTTCTGGTTGTACGGGTTCTGGCCCTGGTTCTGGCCACCCCCCTGGTGATTCTGCTGGCGCGGCTGGCCGGATTCGCGGCCCTCACCACCTTCGCCGCCGCCACTGCTGGCAGGGGCCTCGGCGGCGGGCGCGCTCGGCGCAGGGGCTGCCGGCGCCGGTGCTTCCGGCGCGGCGGCCAGCGGCAGGGTCGGCTGCGCCGGCGCGGCGCTGGTTTCGGCGGCGGCCGGAGCGGCAGCCTTGGCTACGCGGGGCTTGCGCACGCGCTTTTCGGCGGGCGCATCGGCGCTGCCGGTTTCGGAAGTGTTATCGGACAAGAGCGTTATTCCTCGCTTGAAGGTGCGAGCGCCCGGCTGGGGCGGCGAACGTTGGGAATGGGTCTGGAAGACACTGCGTCCAGAAGGTGCGACACGCGAACGCGGCCGGATGTGCCGACACTATCATCGGCCAGCGGCGCCGTGCAAGGGTCGCCGGGAACAGCATTCATCATGGGCGCGTGGCGCCCGCCGGCAGCCGCGGGCGGCGGCTGCCGGGGAACCACAGGATCAGGCCAGGGCCTTGTCCAGCAGGCCGGCCAGCTGGGCCTTGCCGACCGCACCGATCTGCTCGCCGACCTTTTCGCCGTCCTTGAACACGACCAGGTACGGAATCGAACGCACGTAGTACTTGGCGGCCAGCGCACGATTGTGGTCGACGTTGACCTTGGCGATCTTGGCGCGGCCCTGGTAGGCATCGGCCAGTTCGTCCAGCGCCGGGGCGATCATCTTGCACGGGCCACACCACTCGGCCCAGAAATCGACCAGCACCGGTTCCTTGGAATTCAGCACTGCGCTATCAAAGTCGGCGTCGCCGACATGTACAACCTTGTCGCTCATCTTGGTTTCTCGTCTTGGATTGCACCCGGCCATGCCGGAGGTGGGTGAACTGGGCCATGCCCGGTGGCGCGACCCTCGTCGTTGCCTCGCGGCGCACTGCCGCGGTGCGTTCGGCGGAATGCCTGGACGCTCACGGCCGGCAGTGTACCCCTATCGCAGGGCAGGGACAGGCGCCGGCTGGAACCCAGCGTATCGTGATCGGTTCGATGCCCGGTATGTGTCGGATTTCACTGTCTTCCTGTACATGGGGCTGGCAGTGGGCGACACCAGCGACCCTGGCCAGGCCGTTCAAGTCCGGTGTGGCTGGGTGAAGGCCGGCCGTCTCTCAGTCTATTGAGACTGCCCATTCCGGTTTGCCCGCCCGAGTGCGTTAAACTGGGGCATTGTGCGGCGCGCGGACCGGGTGGTCCCAGCCTGCCAACCCGCCGCAGGGGCCGCAGTTTGCGACGGTGCCCCTAGACGCTGAAGTGCCAGCCGCCCCACGGGCCGGCGGCCATACCAAGACGGACACATGAGCGACAAACCGCTGACCGATTTGACCTTCTCCTCCTTCGAGCTGCATCCGGCCCTGCAGGCTGGTCTTGAAGGAGCCGGATTCACCCGCTGCACGCCGATCCAGGCGCTGACCCTGCCCGTCGCGCTTCCCGGTGGTGATGTCGCCGGCCAGGCGCAGACCGGCACCGGCAAGACCCTGGCCTTCCTGGTCGCTGTCGTGAACCGCCTGCTGACCCGCCCGGCCCTGGCCGACCGCAAGCCGGAAGATCCGCGCGCGCTGATCCTCGCCCCGACCCGTGAACTGGCCATCCAGATCCACAAGGATGCGGTGAAGTTCGGTTCCGACCTGGGCCTGCGCTTCGCGCTGGTCTACGGCGGCGTGGATTACGACAAGCAGCGCGAACTGCTGCAGCAGGGCGTGGACGTGATCATCGCCACCCCGGGCCGCCTGATCGACTACGTCAAGCAGCACAAGGTGGTTTCGCTGCACGCCTGCGAGATCTGCGTGCTGGACGAAGCCGACCGCATGTTCGACCTGGGCTTCATCAAGGACATCCGCTTCCTGCTGCGCCGCATGCCCGAGCGCACCATCCGGCAGACCCTGCTGTTCAGCGCCACCCTCAGCCACCGCGTGCTGGAGCTGGCCTACGAGCACATGAACGAGCCGCAGAAGCTGGTGGTCGAAGCCGAGACCATCACCGCCGCGCGCGTGCGCCAGCGCATCTACTTCCCGGCCGACGACGAAAAGATCCCGCTGCTGCTGGGCCTGCTGTCGCGCAGCGAAGGCGCGCGCACCATGGTGTTCGTCAATACCAAGGTGTTCGTCGAGCGCGTCGCCCGTTCGCTGGAAAAGGCCGGCTATCGCGTCGGCGTGCTGTCTGGCGACGTGCCGCAGAAGAAGCGTGAGAGCCTGCTCAACCGCTTCCAGAAGGGCCAGCTGGAAATCCTGGTGGCCACCGATGTGGCCGCCCGCGGCCTGCATATCGACGGCATCAAGTACGTCTACAACTACGACCTGCCGTTCGATGCCGAAGACTACGTGCACCGCATCGGCCGTACCGCGCGCCTGGGCGAAGAGGGTGATGCGATCAGCTTCGCCTGTGAGCGCTACGCCATGGGCCTGCCGGACATCGAGGCCTACATCGAGCAGAAGATTCCGTCCGAGCCGGTGACCAAGGAACTGTTGACCCCGCTGCCGCGCCCGGAACGCCCGGCCCCGGCCGCTGGCGAGGAAGGCGAGGAGAACGAGAGCGTCGGCCAGATCTTCCGTGAAGCGCGCGAAGCCCGCGCCGCCGAGGAAGAGCGTCGTGGTGGTGGCCGCAGTGGCGGCCGCTCCGGCGGTGGTCGTGGCGAGCGTCGCGACGGTGAGCGCAGCGGCGAGCGCCGTTCGCGTGGCCCGCGCAAGCCGCGCGTGGAAGGCGAGCAGGCGTCCGCCGCGCCGGCTGAAGGTGCCGAGGCCGCCGTGGCACAGGCCCCGCGTCCGCCGCGCCCGCCGCGTGCCGAAGGCGCACCGGAAGGGGCGGTGGAGGGCGAGCGCAAGCCGCGCAAGCGCCGTCGTCGTCGCCACGGCCGTCCGGTCGAAGGCGCCGAGGGCGTGCAGAACACCGCCGGCAACGGCGCCAGCCCGGTCACCCCGGTGCAGGTGGTGGCCAAGCCGGTGCGAACCGCCGCCGATACCGGCGATTCGTTCCTGACCCGCATCGGCCGCAAGATCCGCCGGATGCTGTCGGGCAGCTGATCGGCGCTGCCGACCAGCGGGTAGCACCCGACCGTTGGTCGGGTGGCCTTAAAGGTCGTGCCGGCCAGCGGCCGGCACGACCGATCATGTGGCCATCTCCACGTCGTCGCGCCGCTCCTGCATAATCGGGGCATGAGTGTCCTGCGCTTCGACAATGTCAGCAAACAGTACGCCGGTGGCCACGAGGCGCTGATCGACGTCAGCTTCGAGGTCGCGCCGGGCGAGATGCTGTTCGTCACCGGCCATTCCGGTGCGGGCAAGAGCACCCTGCTCAAGTTGATCCACCTCGACGAGCGGCCCAGCCGTGGCGCGGTGGTGTTCGACGAGCGCAACCTGCTGAAGGTGCGTGGCGGCGATGTGCCGCGCCACCGACGCGCGGTGGGGGCGGTCTACCAAGACCATCGCCTGCTGATGGACCGCTCGATCGCCGAGAACGTGGCGCTGCCGCTGATCCTGCGCGGTACCCGCCGCGGCGACATCAGCAAGCGCGTGCGCTCGGTGCTCGAACGGATGGGCCTGGGCCATCGCGAGAAGGCGCTGCCCTCGCAGCTGTCGGCCGGCGAGCAGCAGCGCGTCGGCATCGCCCGCGCCATCGTCGGCGAGCCCAAACTGCTGGTGGCTGATGAGCCGACCGGCAACCTCGACCCGACCCTGGCGGCGGAGATCATGGCCCTGTTCGCCGAGCTGCCCTCGCGCGGCACCAGCGTGCTGGTGGTCAGCCATGACCTGCCGCTGCTGCGTCGCATGCGCAAGCGTGTGCTGATCCTCGACCACGGCCGGCTGGCGGACGACATCTCGCCGCAGGACCTGGCGGAGTAACGCATGGCGAAGAACGAAAACAGCGAAGCCGCCGCCCCCTCGCGGGTGGGCGTCTGGTTCCAGCACCACGTGCACAGCGTGGTGTTCAGCCTGGGCCGCGCCTGCCGCAAGCCGTGGGCGACGCTGCTGACGGTGATGGTCATGGCGCTGGCGCTGGCCCTGCCACTGGGCCTGTCGATCGCGCTGGACAACCTCAAGCAGTTCGCCGGCAGCGTGCAGCAGTCGCGCGATATCAATGTGTTCATGAAGGGCAATGTCGATGGCCCCGGCGCGCTGCGCCTGGCCGGCCAGCTGCGCGACCGCGACGACGTCGCCGAAGTGAACGTGCGCACGCCCGAACAGGGCCTGCAGGAACTGCGCGATGCTGGCCTGGGCGAGGCGATCGACGCGCTCAACGACAACCCGCTGCCCTCGCTGCTGGTGATCACCCCGGGCCAGGGCATGGACGATGCGCGCCTGGCACGTGCGCTGGAAAGCCTGCCCGAGGCCGACCTGGTGCAGCACGATGCGCTGTGGCGCCAGCGCCTGGATGCCTGGCTGGCGTTCGGGGCACGGCTGGTACAGGTGCTGTCGGTGCTGCTCGGCGCCGGCGCCGCGCTGGTGGTCGGCAACACCGTGCGCCTGGATATCCAGGCCCGCCGCGAAGAGATCGGTGTGCTGCAGTTGCTTGGTGCCAGCGACGGCTTCATCCGCCGTCCGTTCCTGTACCTGGGCGCCTGGTACGGCCTCGGTGCCGGTGTGGTGGCGCTGGCCCTGATCGCCGCCGCCGGCGCCGCACTGCGCATGCCGCTGGCCGAACTCTCGCGCAGCTACGGCAGCCCGTTCGTGCTGCATGGCCTGGACCTGCTGCATGGGGGCCTGGTCCTGCTCGGCACGCTGCTGCTGGGCTGGCTGGGGGCCTGGCTGGTCACCGGCCACTTCCTCCGCCAGACCCGTCCGACCGACACCTGAGACCGGCATGCAACCGCAAGCGCTGAAGCACCTTGATGGGCCCGCGACGCGGGTGATGGTGGTCGATGGCTCGAAGCTGGTGCGCAAGCTGATTGCCGACGTCCTGACCCGTGAGCTGCCGGGCGTGGAGGTGATCGGCTGCGACAGCATTGAGGATGCACAGCAGGCGCTGGCGCAGGGCCCGGTGGACCTGGTGACCACGTCGCTGACCCTGCGCGACGGGGATGGCCTGGCCCTGGCGCGGATGGTCCGCGACGCCGTGGGCCAGGCCTATGTGCCGGTGATCGTGGTGTCCGGTGATGCCCAGCAGCACCTGGAGCAGCGCCGCTTCACCGAATACGTCACCGACTATTTCGACAAGGCGCTGGGCCACGAGGCGCTGGCGACCTTCATCCGCGGCTACGTGCAGCCGCAGACCATTCCCGGCGCGACCATCCTCTACATCGAGGACAGCCGCGTGGTGGCCGAGGCCACCAAGCGCATGCTCGAACGCCAGCAGTTGAACGTGCTGCACGTGGTCAGCGCGGAAGAGGCGTTCACCCTGCTCACCGCCGAGTCGCTGGGCCGCAGCCGCCACCGCATCGACCTGGTGCTGACCGACGTCACCCTGAAGGGTGAACTGAGCGGCCGCGACGTGGTGCAGCGTGTGCGCGTGGACTTCGGCTACGGCAAGCGCCGCCTGCCGGTGCTGGTGATGACCGGTGACGGCAATCCGCACAACCAGACCGGGCTGCTGCAGTCCGGCGCCAACGACCTGGTGCTCAAGCCGATCGAAGAACGGCTGCTGGTTACCAAGGTGCTGTTCCAGCTGCGGCTGGCCCGATTGAACGATGGACCCCTGATTCGATGATGGATGAAGTAGCCGACACCCCGACGATCCAGCTGGAACCGAGCTGGAAGCAGCACGTCGGTGATTACCTGCTGCAACCGCAGATGCGCGAGCTGTCCAGCTTCCTGCGCCAGCGCAAGGCGAGTGGTGCCGCGGTATTCCCGCCCGGCCCGCAGATCTTCGCTGCGTTCGACGCCACGCCGTTCGAGCAGGTGAAGGTGGTCATCCTCGGCCAGGACCCGTATCACGGCCGTGGCCAGGCCCATGGCCTGAGTTTCTCGGTGCCGACGGGCGTGCCGGTGCCGCCGTCGCTGCTGAACATCTACAAGGAGATCGAGAGCGATCTCGGTATCCCGCGTCCGGACCACGGCTGCCTGATCCCGTGGGCGCAGCGCGGCGTGTTGCTGCTCAATGCGGTGCTGACCGTGGAAGAGGGCAAGGCCGGCGCGCACCAGGGGCGG
>NZ_JASJSU010000038.1:8470-43338 GCF_030237045.1 Stenotrophomonas maltophilia group sp. Smal17 | reverse complement strand
AAGATCATGAGGTTGCCGGCCAGCGGCCGCCACTACCGCCCCCGGAGTTCGGGGGCGGGAATCTGGACTCAGTCCTGCTGCGGACCCAGCGCCGGGCCGTCGTGGGACTCGCCCTTGGCCACCAGGGTGGTCAGGGCCAGGTCGCCGGTCACGTTCAGTGCGGTACGGCACATGTCCAGGAAATGGTTCACGCCCAGGATCAGGCCGATACCCAGCGGGTTCACGCCGACCATCGCGCAGATCATCGCCACCACCGGCAGCGAGCCCGACGGCACGCCGGCGGTACCGATGCCACCGAGGATGCACACCGCCATCACCATGAACTGCTGGCCGATGCTCAGGTCCACGCCGAAGAACTGGGCCAGGAAGATCACCGTCACGCCCTCGAACAGCGCGGTGCCGTTCTGGTTGGCGGTGGCGCCCACGGTCAGCACGAAGCGCGACACGCGCTGCGGCAGGCCCATCTGGTCGGCCACGCGCAGCGCGGTCGGCAGGGTGGCGTTGCTGGAGGCGGTGGAGAACGCCATCACCGTCGCTTCCTGGGTATCGCGGAAGAACGACAGCGGCGAGCGGCCCGACAGCCACACGGCGGTGCCGTAGGTCACGATCATGTGCAGACCCAACGCCAGCACCACCACGCCCACGTAGGCGCCGAGGCGGATGATCAGCTCGAAGCCGAACAGCGCGGCCAGGTTGAACATGAAGCAGGCCACCGCGTACGGGGCCAGGCGGATGACCAGGTTGATCAGGGTCATCGAGATTTCGAACACGCCTTCGATGGCGCGGCGCAGCGGAGCGACCTTCTCGTTGTCGGTCAGCACCATGCCGATGCCGAACATCAACGCGAAGAACATCAGCGACAGGATCGCGCCGTTGTCAGACGCGGCCTGCAGCACGTTGCTCGGCACGATCGACAGCAGCATGTCCATGCCCTTCGGCGTGCCATGGATGCCGGCCACGATCTCCTTGCTGCGCTCGGCGTTCTCCGACAGCATCATCGCAGCGACCTGCGGGTCGACGCCGGCACCCGGCTTGAGCACGTTGACCAGCACCAGGCCGATGCCCACGGCAATGCCGGACAGCAGCACGGTATAGGCCAGCGTCTTCCAGCCGATGCGGCCGAGGGCGCGGATGTCACCCATCTCCGACACGCCCATGATCAGCGCCGAGAAGATCAGCGGCACGATCAGCATGAAGATCAGGTTGAGGAACAGGCCCGACGCCGGGGTGGTGACGTAGTCCATTACCCACTTGGCACCGCCCTGCAGACCCTCGACGCTGCCGCCCAGGGCATGCACGGTCAGTCCCAGGACCAGGCCGATCGCAAAGCCGATGCCCATCTTCCAGTGCAGGGGCAACTTCTTCTTGTCGGCAGCAGCTGCTGTCATACGCGGGTTTCCTCGAAAAATGAATGCACTCTAACAAAGCGCGCAAGCGGCGCCGGTTCAGGTTCGCCGCGGTGGATACAGCGGCGCCAGGCCAGTGTCAGCGGCCCCCGCAACCGCCGACCAGTGCGGTCCGTCACGGAAGGCCGCGCGCAGGCGCGTACGCAGCGCCGCCAGATCGCCCTGCCCGCCCCAGCGCGCCTGCTGCAGGTCCTGCAGCACCTGGCGCTGCTCCGGATCGTCCAGACGCGCGATGACCTGCTCGATACGTTCGACACCGGCCATCGCGCACAGCTGTGCTTCCACCTGGTCGAAGCCCTCGCCATCGAGCACGCGGCGCAGTTCGGCCAAACCGGCACGGCCGCTCGCCACAGTCGGCACAGCGGACGTGCCGGCGACAGGCGCCGCTGCACGCGGACGACGGCCACGCTGCCAGCCCCACAGCAGGGTCAGCAGCCACAGCAGCGCCAGCCCGATCGCCGCGCCCATCCAGGGCCATGGGCGCTCGGCGACGCCGCTGGCGCGCGGGTCGGTGGCCGCGATGCGGCTGTCCTGGCCATCGGTGCCGGGCAGCGCGGCGTCGGTGTCGATCGGCGGCAACGGGGCCGGCGAAGTATTGCCACCGCCATTGCCCGCCGCAACCGCCAGCGTCAGGTCCGGCAGCGTTGCTTCCTGTGCCTTGCCGCTGCGCACATCCCACCAGGGCAGGCGCGGGCCGGGCACCACCAGCGAACCCGGCTGGCGCGGCACGATCGAATAGCGGCGGGTGATCTTCAGGCGTGGCGTGCTGCCGTTGAAGGTCTCTTCGTACTGTGCTGGTTCGGCGAACACCTGCGCATTGGCGCCGACATCCGGCACCGGCAGATCGGTGAACTGCGCGCGCGTCGCGCCTTCGGCAACCGCTTCGACCACCACATTGGCCGCTTCACCGGTGCGGGCGCTGGTCGGCGCACTGGTATAGCGCAACTGCAGGCTCTGCAGCGGCAGCCACGGCTGCGGCGCCTGCGCCGGTTGTGTCTGAACCTGCAACGTGCGGTCGGCGCCGGTGGCATTCATGCGGCCGTCGCCCCCGCCAAAGAAGTCGTCGAAGAAGCCACCGGCACTGCGCCCGCTGAAGCGCGCACCGGCCAACCGCAATGCGCCGCTGCGCTCGGGGATCAGCAGGAAGCGGCGCTCGACCACGTTGTAGCGGCGCCCGTTGACCTGGCGCACATCGGTGCGGTCATCGCCCACGCGCTGCAATGACGCGCCCGCCGGGGTATCCAGTACCAGTTCACCCGACGCCAGCTGCGAAGCAAAATACAACCGCACCACCACGCCCACGCTCTGCTGCACGTACGGCGTTTCGTCATCGACAACCGTCTCGATGAAGGCCATCGCAGTGCTGTCCGGGCCCGCCACGGCGGCCGCGTCCACCTGCAGGGTCAGCGGTGCGGTACGCACACTGCCCACCTGCAGGCCCGGAACCACCAGCGCACCGCTGCGTCGCGGCGTCAGCGCCACGCCGTACAGGTTGCGCTGCTGCATGCTGCCGTTGCTCCACTCCACCTGGCGGCTGCTGGTCTGCGCGCTCAGGTCGAAGTCGGTACGCAGAGGCGTGAAGTCAGGCGCGCCCTGATCGCTCTCGACATTGAGGGTGACCGTATCGCCCATTGCAATGCGATCGCGGTCCAGCCAGGCGCGCGGCTGCGCCCAGGCCAGCAGCGGCAGCCACAGCAGCAGCGCTGCCAGTACCTGCCGGGGCCAGCGCCCATGCATGTTGATCGCCCGCGTCATCGCCCTTCCCTCTTCCTGCGTTCGTTTTCCAGCTGGAACTTGGCCCGCAGCAGCGCCCCCGGATCATCGGGTACGCGTCGCATCCACGCCTCCACGGCCTGTTGCTCCTCGCGTTGGCGCGGGGTGGTGCCTTCGCTGCCTGGCACGGGCTTGCCATCCTGTTCGCCCTTGCCTTCACGTGCCTGCTGCATTGCCTGCTGCATGCGCTGGCGCTGCTGCTCGTCGGCCTGCGCCTGCGCCTTGGCATCTTCCACCTGCGGTGGTGCCTGCTGGCCATCGCGGCCGCGCTCGCCGGGCTGAGGCTTCGACTGTGCGTTGTTGTCACCCGCCTTGGGCGGGTCCTGCTGGCCCGACTGCGGCTGGCCCTGGCCGGGATTCTGCTGGCCCTGCTGCGGCTGCTGGCCCGACGGATTCTGCTTGCCCTGCGAATCGTTCTGCTGTTTCTGCGGGCCGCTCTGCTGTGGCTTCTGCTGATCCTGGCCCTGGCCTCCCGACGGCTTGCGCTTGCGCGCGGCATCGACCACAGCGCGGTTGGCCACCGCATCGGCCATGCCGGGATGCAGCGCCAGCGCGCGGTCGTAAGCGGCGATGGCCTCATCGTAGTTGCCCTGGCGCGCCAGCGCGTTGGCCAGGTTGTACCAGCCGGCATCGCTGTCGATGCCTTCGAACTGCTTGCGGGCATTGGCGAAGTCGCCGTTGCGGTAGGCCTGCACACCTTCGGCCAAGCGCTGGTGCTGCACCTGGTCGCTACGCTTCCACAGCGTGCCCTGCGCCGGCTGCGAGGCAGGCGTCGCAAGGGCCTGCGCCTGCACGTCATTCATCCACGGCAGCAGGCCAACGGCCAGCACCGCAGCCAGCACCGCGCGGCGGCGGAAGGCCAGCAGCGCCAGCAGCATGACCGGCGGCAGCAGCCAAAAGCCTTCATCGCGCCACTGCTTGCCTTCACCCGGCCGCTGTGCCGCTGTGCCCTCGCGCGCATCCAGAACCCCAAGCGCGCGCAGATCACTGTCATCGGCGGCGATACGTGCATAGCGCCCGCCACCTGCGGTGGCCACGGCGCGCAGGCTGCCCTCATCCAGCGCCGCCTGGCGGATCTGGCCACTCCCATCTCGATAGGCCGCACCGGCCGGGGTACCCAGGCCCAGCACCGAAACCTGCAGGCCGAGGCTGCGTGCCTGGGCTGCGGCCAGCGCGGCTTCGCCGTCGGCCTGGTCGGTGACCAGCAGGACCTGTCCCTGCAGCGCCGCGACCTGCCGCATCAGCTGCGCCGCCCAGTCGATACCGCGATCGGCACGCTGTCCATCGCGCGGCATCACCTCGGGGGACAAGGCATCCAGATACAGCGCGACATTGCTGCCGTCATCGGTCAACGGCGCCACCGTATAGGCGTCATCCGCATACACCACCAGGCCGACCTGGCCGCCCTTGCGCGCGCGCAGCAGCTCGCCCAGCTTGGCCCGCGCCTGCAGCAGCCGCGACGGCGGCAGGTCGGTGGCGGTGATCCGGCTGGACAGATCCAGCACGACCAGCAGCGGTGCGCTGGCCTGAAACATCGGCTGCGCCTGCTGCCGCCAGCTCGGCCCGGCCATCGCCAGCGACGCCAGCGTCCAGCCCAGCAGCAGCGCCCACGGCAGGCGCGTACGGCGACGCGTGCCTGCCGCCAGCAGGTGCGGCAGCAGGTGGGGATCCACCGCCTGCCGCCATGCATCGCTGCGCCGCTGCCGGTACAGCGCCAGCGCGAGGATCACTGGCAGGGCCAGCAGGGCCCACAGCCATTCCGGGCGCAGGAAATGCAGCGCATTCCAGTCGGGAAGATTCGACGCCAACGCGATCATCGGCGACGCTCCGGCCACAGCCACGCCAGCGCACCCAGCAGCAACGCCAGGCCCAGCGGCCAGGCATAGCGTTCCTCACGCGGGCGCAGGCTGGGTCCCTTCGCGGCGATCGGCTCCAGCCGGTCCAGTTCGGCATAGATGCCGGCCAGCTGTGCCGTATCGCGTGCGCGGAAGAACTGGCCACCGGTCATGCCCGCGATCTTCTTCAATGTGGCCTCGTCGACCGGATCCTGGTCGGCGGAAATGGAGATGCCGAACACGCGCATGCTGCCGTCGCCGCCAAACGCGACGGTGTGGATGCGCACGCCCTCGGCGCGGGCAACTTCGGCCGCGCGCAGGGGCTCCAGTACGCCGGCATTGCTGACACCGTCGGTCAGCAGGATCAGCACGCGCTGGCCTTCGGGCTGGCTGCGCAGGCGCTTCACCGCCAGGCCGATGGCATCACCGATGGCGGTTTCGCGACCGGCCAGGCCGACCACGCTGTCGCGCAGCTGGTCGCGCACACTGGCCAGGTCGGCGGTAAGGGGCGTCAACGTGTAAGCACGGTCGCCGAAGATCAGCAGGCCGATGCGATCACCGGCGCGGCGGTCGAGGAAGTCGGCCAGCACCGCCTTGGCTGCGGTGAGGCGATCCACGGCCTGTCCGCCCAGCACCATGTCGCCCTCACCCATGCTGCCGGACACGTCCATTGCCAGCATCATCTGCCGGCCCTGCTGCGGTGGGGTGATGGCCTCACCGAGTTGCTGTGGACGGGCAAGCGCAACGCACAGCGCGCACCAGCCCAACCACAACAGCAGGGTACGCAGCCAAGACACGTCGACGCGGCCACCACCGGTCAGTGCTTCCAGTTCGCTGGCGGCATACGGCACGCGCAGCGCCGCGCCGGGGTCAGCGCGACGCTTCCACGCGTACATCAGCAGCGGCAACGGCAACGCCAGCAGCGCCAGCGGCCATGCCAGCTGCAGGTCCGGCCACGGCCAGTAACTCGCCAGCAGATTCATCGCCGACGCTCCAGCAGCAATGCCAGATAGCGCGCGCGGGACCAGCTGCGCACCGCGGCCACTTCGCTGGCATCGACGCGTGGCCGATAGGCGCCCTCGGCCAGCAGGCTGCGCCGTGCGTCAGACAGCGTGTTCTTCGGGTCGACGCGTTGCCACCATGCGTCGTCGCGCAACGATTCACTGCCCGGACGTGCCTGGCGCGCGGCACGACGCAGCAGGCCGGCGATCGCCGCCAGTTCCGCCGCGCTGTCGGTGCACGCCGCCAGCTCCCTGTCGAACTGCTGCAGCCAGCGCTGCCGACGGCGGCGACGCTGCCACCACAGGAATGCGAAAACCAACAGCAGCAGTAGCAACGCGGCACCGATCATCAGATAGCCCGGTGCCGGTGGCCACCACGACGGGGCCGGCGGCAGCTGCACGTCGCGCAGCGGCAGGTTGGCGCTCATGCCGGCACCTCGGTCGGCACCGGGGCCAGCCACGCATCGCTGGGCGCATCGCTGGAAAGCACCTGCACGTCGACGCGGCGTGCGCCGAGCTGGCGCCGCAGTTCCTGCAGCGGCTCGACGAAATGCGCGTGCCAATGCGCCTGCACGTCGCTGCGGCGCAGGTCGAGTCCAACGCGCTGCTGCGCGGTCTGGAACTGCAGCGCGGCCGACGGCGGCTGCAGTTCCAATGGATCGACCAGCAGAATCAGGCTGAGGTCATGGTGCTGGGCCAGCGCGCTCCAGCGTACCGGCGCAATCCGCGCCGCCTGCTGCGGATCGGCCAGCACCAGCATGCGCGCACCGGGGCGCAGCACGCGACTGGCGTGGTCCAGCGCACGCTCGAGGCCAAGATCATCGGTGGGAGGCTGCGCGTACCAGCGGGTGAGCGCATCGAGTACGCGCAGTACACCGCGCGGCCCGCCTGCGGGTGCGACCGGTGGCTCGCGGTCGCTGCCACGCAGCGCGCCCACGCGGTCGCCTCGACGCTGCGCCGACCAGGCGGCAACGGCGCCCGCGCGTGCAGCCTGTACCGACTTGAAGCGCACCCGGGTGCCGAAATACAGCGCCGGCGAGGTGTCGGCCACGATCAGGCTGACCCGCTCGCGCTCGGCCTGGAACAGCTTGGTGTGGGCACGGCCGGTACGCGCGGTCACCCGCCAGTCGATGTGCCGTGCATCATCACCGGCCACGTACTCGCGTGATTCGGCGTACTCCATGCCACGCCCGCGCAGCGGCGACGGTGCCTGCCCGGCATTGCCGGCACGGCCGCGGCGTGGCGGCGGCGGGCGCTGTGCCAGCCGACGCAGCGCGACCAGTTCGGCCAACTGCGGGCGCAGCCCGTCGCCCTCGCTGGCCATGGATGCAGGTGCCGGGGATGGATCGGTCATGCGCAGGCTCAGGGTGCCGGCACCCGGGCCAGCAGCTCCTGCACCAGCCGCTCGCCATCCCAGCCTTCGGCTGTGGCTTCGTAACTGGGCAGCACGCGATGGCGCAGCACATCAGCGGCGACCGCGCGCACGTCATCGGGCGTGACGAAATCGCGGCCCGCCAACCAGGCGCGCGCACGTGCGCAGCGTTCCAGCGCGATGGAACCTCGCGGGCTTGCGCCCCACGCGATGCGGCGACCGAGGCCGGCGTCGTAGCGCGACGGATCGCGCGAGGCCAGCACCAGTTCGATCAGGTAGCGTTCCAGCGCGGGCGCCATGTGCAGGTCCAGCACTTCGCGACGGGCCGCGAACACATCCTGCATCGACAGCTTCTCCGGCGCCGGCGCGGCTTCGCCCAATGCGCCACGGGCACGCTCACGGGCCAGCCGCAGGATTTCCGATTCGGCGGCCTGGTCCGGGTAGCCGATGCGCACATGCATCAGGAAGCGATCCAGCTGTGCTTCCGGCAGCGGGAAGGTGCCTTCCTGCTCGATCGGGTTCTGCGTGGCCATCACCAGGAACAACGACGGCAGCGCGTAGGTGTGGCGTCCCACGGTGACCTGGCGTTCGCCCATCGCCTCCAGCAGCGCCGACTGCACCTTGGCCGGCGCACGGTTGATTTCATCGGCCAGCAGGATCGGGTGGAAGATCGGGCCGGGCACGAACTCGAAACGGCCTTCCTGCGGGCGCCAGATCTCGGTGCCGGTGAGGTCGGCCGGCAGCAGGTCCGGGGTGAACTGCACGCGCGCGAAGTCGGTTTCCAGCCGTGCTGCCAGCGCGCGGATCGCCGTGGTCTTGGCCAGCCCCGGCGCCCCCTCCACCAGCAGGTGGCCGTCGGCCAGCAGCGCGATCAGCAGGCGCTCGACCAGCGCAGACTGGCCGACGATTTCGGCTGACAGCGCATCGCGCAGCTGGCTGAAGGCGGCGTGCAGGCGGGAGCTGGCCGGCGCGGGCGACGGCGGGACGGTTTCGGGCATCGGCGGAGGCAGGTTCATGGGGGCCTTTGACCGGCGCAGGACGGCACGGGTTCCCGACATCATCGCAGGGTGCCCTGCGATTGACATCAAGAACGGCTGAACAGCCCTTCGCGCACCGCAGGGTCGGACCTAATGAAAAAGGGCCGCACAAGGCGGCCCTTCTTCCTGCAACAGGTGGTACCGGCTCAGTTCTGCTTGGCCACGCGCAGCACCTTCGGCGTGACGAACACCAGCAGCTCGGCCTTGTCCTTGCTGCGGCCGCGCTTCTTGAACAGGTTGCCCAGGAACGGCACGTCGCCCAGGAACGGAACCTTGCTCACGCTGCTGCGGTCGGTGAACTCGTACACGCCACCGATGACAACGGTCTGGCCATCGTCCACCAGCACCGCGGTATTGACTTCACGGCGGTTGATTTCCGGCACGGTGCCATAGCCCTGCAGCTGGATCAGGCGCTCCACTTCATCCTTCTTCAACTGCATGTTGAGGAACACGCGGTTGTCGTTGGTGATGGTCGGGGTCACCTTCAGCTCCAGCACCACTTCCTTGAACTGGACGTTGGGCGTGGCGACGCCGCCGGTGCCGCCACCACTGATGGTGACGTAGCCGATTTCCTTGCCCTGCTTGATCAGTGCCTCGCGCTGGTTGGTGGTCACCACGCGCGGGTTGGAGATCACTTCGCCACGGGCCTCTTCCTGCATCGCCGACAGCTCAACGTCCAGCAGGTAGCCGGCATTGAGGATCGACAGCGCCAACGAGCCCGGGGTGGCGGTCGAAGCGGCAGGCAGGTTGAAGTTCAGGCCACGGGTGATGGCCGGAAGCAGCGGCACCGGTGCCGGTCCAACGCTGCCACCCGCTTCCCAATCGCGATAGGCCTTGGCATTGGCGGCCGCGGTATCTGCCTGCGACAGGCGGGTCTTGCGGTTGGATTCCAGGTCACCGCTGAAGTACACGTTGTCGCGGCTGCCGCTGATGCCGAACTTGGCACCCAGCTCGCGGGCAAACGTATCGGTGGCGATGACGATACGGCTTTCGATCAGCACCTGGTCGACCGGCCGGTCGATCACGCCGATCAGTTCACGCATGCGCGCGATCTTCTTCGGGATGTCGCTGATCATCAGCGTATTGGTGCGTTCGTCGGCCACGATGCGGCCACGCGAGGACAGGAAGCCACTGTCTTCCTGCGACGCCGAACCACCGCTGCTGCCGTTGCCGCCGCCACCGCCGATACCCTTGGCCTCGGTCAGTGCCTTGAAGATCTGCGTGGCGCTGTGGTAGTTGATCTGCACGTAATCGGTAACCAGGTCTTCGCGGTTCTCGATGGCGATGCGCGCGTCTTCCTTCTCCTGCTCGAACTTGGCCAGCTCGGCCTGCGGCGCAACCCAGATCACGCTGCCGTCGCGACGCTTGTCCAGGCCCTTGGCCCGCAGCACGATGTCCAGCGCCTGGTCCCACGGCACGTTGACCAGACGCAGGGTCACATTGCCCTGCACCGAATCGGACGCCACCACGTTGAGGTTGGATTCTTCGGCGATCAACTGCAGCACGGTGCGCACCGGCACGTCCTGGAAGTTGAAGGTCACCGGCTTGCCGGTGAAACCGCGCTGGCCCACGGCCTTGGCGGCCTGCGCAACGCTGCCCGCAGTGACCGCACCGACTGCCGCCGGCGCCTGACGCGGGCTGATCTCGACCACGTATTCGTTGCCGCTCTGGTAGGCCAGCGAATCCACCGCACCGCCGGTGCTCAGGACCAGCTGGGTACCCGCGCCGGAGGGCTTGGCGTCGATGCGCTGCACCGGCGTTGCGAAGTCGGTGACGTTCATCGGCCTCTGCAGGTTGGCCGGCAGCCGGGCGTTGCCGACATCGACCACCACGCTGTTGCCCTGCGTGCGCAGGTCCGGCACCGCACCCTGCCCGTCGAACTGGACGATCAGGCGACCGGCACCATCATCGCCGCGCTTGAAATCAATCTTCGCCACCGACAGGCCTGTCGGTGCGACGGCCGCAGCCACGGTGGCGCCGGCCGGCTTTTCCGCCGGCGTGGCAGCCAGCGCCGGAGCGCAGGCCAGCATCAGCGCGACTCCCAACGCGCTGACACGGTTCAAGGTAGAGCGCCGGATGGGACGCAGCCCCTTGGCTTGGTGAAAGGTCATCGTGCTATCCCCAGTAAACGATCATTGATCTTCAAGCGAGAGCGTTGCCGGCCGTTCCAGCCAGCCGCCCGCACCATCCGGCACCAGTTCGATCAGCTCCACGCGGTCTTCGAAGACCGCCGTGATCCGCCCGTCGCTCTGTCCCAGGTAACCGCCCGGGCGCACCCGGTAGGTCACCTTGTCCGGCCCCATCACCAGCGCGACGACGCCCGCACCCGTGCCGATGGTGCCGACCATGTCCAGTGCGTCCAGCGGGAAGCCTTCCAGCGGCTCCTTGCGCCGGTTCGGATCCGGACGCAATCCGCCATTCCCCTGCTGCGGATTGGTCCAGGCGTCGGTGAACGGGTCACGCATGCCCTGCGCCGAATACTCGAAGGTCTCGAACTGCTGCATCACCGGCAGCGGCTCCAGCGGCTGCGCCGGCCGAGCCCGCTCGCCTTCCACCCACTTTTCCAGGTTGGGGGCGTCGCCGGGCGTGCTGGTCACGCCGCGGCCGCAGGCGGCCAGCAACAGGACCGCCAACGCCATTGCACCGCGTGCGATGTACGTGCGCATCACTTCTTGCCCCCCTTGCCCTTCTTCTTCGCCTCGGCATCGGCAGCAGCCTGCTGCGCCTGCACTTCGGTCTCGTCCAGGTAGCGATAGGTCTTGACCGTGCCGGACAACTCCAGCGCACCGCTACGGACGTTGCCCTTGGACTTGTCCTTGGGCTTGAGGTTGATGTCGTGCATGGTCAGGATCACCACCCGCGGCAGCGACGCCACGCCACTGACGAACGCGCCGAACTGGTGGTAGCTGCCCACCATCCGCAGCTTGATCGGCTTCTCGGCGTAGAACTCCTTGACCTGCTCCTGCTCGGGCTCGAACAGCTCGTTGGCCAGGCCGCTGGACAACGCGGTCTGCGAGATGTCGATGATCAGGTCGGGCATTTCCGTCTTGCTCGGCAGCTGCCGCAGCATCTGCTGCAGCACCTGCTCCATCTGCGCCAGCTGCTGCTTCAGCGGGGCCAGGTTCACCGCGCGTTCCTGCTGCTTGGTGAACTCGGAACGCAGCTCGACTTCCTTCGATTCCAGGCCAGCAAGCTCCTCGCGCTTGCCGCTGATCAGCAGCATCCACGCCAGGAACATGATCACCAGCGCCAGCACCGAGCAGAAGACGATCTTGGCCTTCTGCGGCCAGTTGCCGATGTCGTTGAAATCGAGGTTCTTCAGATCGATCTTCTGGCTCATGCGCGGTCCCCCTGCAGCGGCGCGATGAAGGCCTGCGGCGGCTGCGCCAGGCGGCTTCCCTCAGGCTTCGGCGCCGGCTTGGCAGCCGGCGCTGCAGGCTGGTTCGGCTTGGCCGGTGCAGCGGCCGGTGCAGCCGCCGGCGCTGCGGCAGGTGCCGCCGGGGCCGGTGCCGGTGCATTCGCGGCCGGAGCCGCCGGGGCCGGTGCCGGTGCATTCGCGGCCGGAGCCGCAGCCGGGGCGGCAGGCGTGGCAGCGTCCGGACCTGCGGCAAGCGGGGCCACCGCAGCCGGCGGTGCCGACACAACCGTGCCATCCGCGTTCAGGCCCGGCGTCGCCGCAACCTCTTCGCTCTGTGCCGGCAGCTTCACCTTGACCACGAACACGTACGGCAGTGCCTTGATGTCGGTAACCGGACCGGTCTTGCCGTCCTTGTCCTTCTCCGGCTCGCGTGCCTCGATGATCGACAGCTCCGGATTGGTCATCCAGCCGGAGGTGTCCAGGTTGCGCATGTAGGCCGAAACACGGGCGTTGGACTGGGTACGGCCTTCCAGGGTCAGCACGTCGCCTTCCTGCTTCAGCGCGGTCAGCACCACGCCATCGGGAATCGTACGCACCAGCGCATCGAACAGATGGACCATCTGCGAGCGCTTGGCCTGCAGTTCCTCGATCACCTTCTTGCGTGCCAGCAGGCGTTCCTTCTGCGCATCGAGGCGGTCGATCTCCTTGTTCTGTTCCTTGACCTTCTCGATCTCGGCCGACAGATAGGCATTGCGATCCATCTGGCCGCTCACCTGGCGGTCGTAGTAGAACCAGATCAGCAGCGACAGCAGCAGGCCACCGATCGCGGCCATGCCCAGCATTGCGTAGAACTCGCGCTGGCGTTGCTTGCGCCGCTCGGCGCGCCAGGGCAATAGATTGATGCGTGCCATCAGTCGAAGCTCCTCAGCGCCAGACCGGTGGCGATCATCAGCGCAGGGGCATCCTGGGCCAGCGCATGCGCGTTCACCTTCGGGCCCAGGGTCATCTGTGCCAGCGGGTTGGCGACCACGGTCGGCACGCCCAGCTGTTCTTCGACCATCTCCGGCAGGCCACCCAGCACGGCACAGCCGCCGGCCAGCACGATGTGATCGACGCGGTTGAACTCACTGCCTGCATAGAAGAACTGCAGCAGGCGGCTGATCTGCTGCACCGTCGCTTCCTTGAACGGCTCCAGCACTTCCATCTCGTAGCTTTCCGGCAACCCGCCCTGGCGCTTGGCCAGGCCGGCTTCCTCGTAGCTCAGGCCGTAGCGGCGCATGATCTCGTCGGTCAGCTGCTTGCCACCGAACACCTGTTCGCGGCTGTACAGGCTGCGGCCGCCGCGCAGGACATTGAGGGTGGTCATGGTCGCGCCGATGTCGACCAGCGCGACGACACCGTCGATGGACACCGGCAGCTCGCTGGCGACCAGGGCGTAGGCGTTCTCGACCGCAAAGGCCTCCACGTCCATCACCTTGGCCTGCAGGCCACCGAGCTCCAGCGCCGACTGGCGCAGCTCCACATTCTCCGAACGCGACGCCGCCAGCAGTACCTGCACCATCTCGGGGTTGTTCGGGATCGCCCCGATCACCTCGAAGTCCAGGTTCACTTCCTCGATCGGATACGGAATGTAGTTGACCGCTTCCAGCTCGATCTGGGCTTCCATGTCGTTTTCGTCGAGCTCGGCCGGCATCGGGATCACCTTGGTGATCACCGCCGACCCGGCGACGGCGGCAGCGGCCAGCTTGGCCTTGCTGCCTGAACGGTTCATCGCCCGGCGGATGGCCTCACCGACCGCTTCCACCTCCACGATGTTCTTCTCCACCACCGCATTCGGCGGAAGTGGTTCCACAGCATAGTGTTCCACACGGAAACGATTGCCGCTGCGGGACAGCTGCAAAAGCTTTACCGCAGTCGAACTGATGTCGACGCCTACAAGCGGCGACTGACTTTTTGGGATGAGCCCCACGGTTTCTCCCCTGCCGACGGGCACTTGGACACAAGACCTGCGTCCGAGCATTAATAACGTATTCTTAGCAAATGGCAACGACCCTGCTGTGAAGTCCCTCACGGATTCACATTGCAGCCCCTGGCAGTTCCCCTTGCGCTCCCCAGTGCCGACCCCAGCCGCCACCTTGCGTAATCTATACTCTGCGACCACGAAATTCGCAATCGGAATCTGAACCCGATGACTCGACTCCGCCGCTGGCTGCGCTGGATCTTCCTGATTGTCCTGGTCCTGGCGCTGATCGGCGCGGCCGCCGTGGGCGGTCTGTACTACGCCGTATCCTCCAAGCTTCCCGACGTGCAGACCCTGCGCGACGTGGAGATGCAGGAGCCCATGTACGTCTATGCCGCCGACGGCAAGCTGATGGCGGTGTTCGGCGAGACCCGCCGGACCCCGGTCACCATGAAGGACGTGCCCGAGCGCCTGAAGCAGGCGTTCCTGGCCACCGAGGATGCCCGCTTCTACGAGCATGGCGGCGTGGACTACATGGGCATCGGCCGCGCGGTGTGGCTGCTGGCCACCACCAACGACAAGCGCGTGCCGGGTGGTTCGACCATCACCCAGCAGGTCGCCCGCCAGTTCTTCCTCAGCTCCGAGTACAGCTATACCCGCAAGCTGGCCGAGATCCTGCTGGCGCGGAAGATCGAGTCCGAACTGAGCAAGGACGAGATCTTCGAGCTGTACCTGAACAAGAGTTTCTTCGGCAACCGCGCCTACGGCGTGGCCGCCGCCGCCGAGTTCTATTACGGGAAGAAGCTGGGCGAACTGAACCTGGACGAGATGGCCTCGCTGGCCGGCATCCCCAAGTTCCCCTCTTCCGGCAACCCGATCTCCAACCCGGAACGTGCCCGCCAGCGCCGCGACAACTACGTGCTGCAGCGCATGGCCGACCTGAAGTTCGTCACCCAGGCCGAGGCCGACGCCGCCAAGGCGGTGCCGATGCATGCCAGCGCGCATGAGCCGCCGGTGCAGGTCGATGCCCCCTACGTGGCCGAACTGGTGCGCCAGGAAATGATCGCCCGCTTCGGCGGCGATGTGGTCAACAAGGGTTACCGCGTCACCACCACCATCGACTCGACCCTGCAGACTGCCGCCAACCTGGCCGTCCGCGATGGCCTGCTGCTGTACGACCACCGCCACGGCTGGCACGGCGTGGAGAAGCAGGTCCAGGTGGGGGCCGGCGAAGATGCCGCCGCCCTCGCCGAGCACCTGCGCGGCATGTTCGGCCAGTCCGGCCTGCTGCCGGCCATCGTTGCCAGCACCGGCGCCGACGGCAGCGCCACCGTGGTGCTGGCCAACCGCAGCGAGATCGTGCTGCCGGCCGGCGCCGCCAAGTGGACCAACAAGACCCCGGGCAAGCTGGTGCAGCGCGGCGACATCGTGCGCGTGCGCGCCGGCGCCAAGGACGGTGAGTGGCTGCTGGACCAGCTGCCGCGCGGCCAGTCCGCGCTGGTCTCGCTGGATGCCCACAACGGCGCGTTGAAGGCACTGGTCGGTGGCTTCAGCTTCTCCGGCAACAAGTTCAACCGCGCCACCCAGGCCCGTCGCCAGCCGGGCTCGAGCTTCAAGCCGTTCGTCTACGCGGCCGCCTTCGACAAGGGCTACAACCCGGCCTCGATCGTGCTCGACGCCCCGGTCGTGTTCCGCGACCGCCGCGGCAAGACCTGGGCGCCCCAGAACGACGGCGGCGGCTTCCGTGGCCCGATGCGCCTGCGCGAAGCGCTGGTGCAGTCGCGCAACCTGGTCTCGGTGCGCCTGCTTGACGGCATGGGCGTGGACTACGCGCGCAAATACATCAGCGAATTTGGTTTCGCCGAATCGGAACTGCCGCCGAACCTGTCGATGTCGCTGGGCACCGCCTCGCTCACCCCGCTGTCGGTGGCCCGTGGCTACGCCGTGTTCGCCAATGGCGGCTCGCGCGTGGACACCTGGCTGATCGACCAGGTCAACGACCGCGACGGCAACCTGGTGTTCAAGGAAAACCCGGCGCTGGCCTGCCGCGAGTGCGCCGGCAGCAGCGACCAGCCGGTCAACCAGGTCGTGGACGGCTTCAACTTCGGTGCCCCGGCGCCGAAGGTGGACCCCGCTGCGGCAGCCAAGGCCGAAGCCAAGACCGAAACCGCTGCCGTACCGGCCAACCCCGATGCCCGCACCGCCCCGCGCGCGATCGACGCCCGCACCGCCTACCAGCTGGTGTCGATGATGCGCGACGTGGTCCAGCGCGGTACCGGCGTCCAGGCCAAGGTGCTCGGCCGCGAGGACGTGGGCGGCAAGACCGGCTCCACCAACGACCACCGCGACGCCTGGTTCTCCGGTTTCGGCGGCCCGTACGTGACCACCGTGTGGGTCGGCCGCGACGACTTCCGCTCGCTGGGTTACCGCGAATACGGTGGCAAGGCCGCCCTGCCGATCTGGATCGACTACATGCGCACCGCGCTGAAGGACACCCCGATCGCGCAGAACGACCCGCCCAGCGGCATGGTCCAGGCCACCCTCAACGGCGCGACCGAATGGGTGAAGGTGGAGGACATGGACCGCCTGACCGACTACGACCTGAACCTCAATACGCCGCAGGCCGACGCCGCCGCGTTCGATATCTTCTGAGGAAGGGTCCGGGTGGGTGCCAACCTTGGGTTGGCACAGATGCCGCCCCTGGTAGCTGCCAACCTTGGTTGGCGCCCCGTGCCGACCAAGGTCGGCACCTACCAGAGCGTTGGTGGGTGCCAACCTTGGTTGGCACTCGCAATGATGGCCAACCAAGGTTGGCCGCTACCAATGTCCGCCCCCACGCAGATGTCACATCCGTGCGCTAGTCTGTAGCCAGGTCGCAACAGGAGTCATCGCATGCATCGCGCACGCCAGCATGCTGCCAGCCAGACCCGCGAGCGGCGTCACCGCCTCGCCCACGAAGCCGCCCGCCTGATGGCCGAAGGCGGCATCCGCGACTACCACCAGGCCAAGTTGAAGGCCGCCAGCCGCCTCGGCATCCACGACGATGCCTCCCTGCCCCGCAACACCGAGATCGAGGACGCCCTGCGCGAGTACCAGCGGCTGTTCTCAGGGCCGCAGCATGGCAACGAACTGCAGCGCCGCCGCGAAGCCGCGATGCGCGCCCTGGAGTTCCTGCACGGCTTCGCCCCGCGCCTGGCCGGCCCGGTGCTGGAAGGCACCGCCGACGCCAACAGCCCCGTGCAGCTGCACCTGCACAGCGACGACCCGGAGGCCGTGCACCGCTTCCTGGACGAGCACGGCATTCCCGCCGAATCGCGCACGCGCCGCCTGCGCATGGACCGCGAGCGCAGCCTCGATGTGCCGGTCTGGGTGTTCAGTGCCGAAGAGCTGACCTTCGACCTGGCAGTGCTGCCCTATGACGCCCTGCGCCAGGCGCCACTGTCGCCGGTGGACGAGAAGCCGATGCGGCGTGCCTCCGTGGCACAGCTGCGGCAGGTGCTGGCCGAGGCCGAGATCACCGCCTACATCGGCGGACCAGGTTAGCGGCAGCAGCCGACGCCGTATGGTGGGTGCGGACCGTCGGTCCGCACATTGCTTCGGATATCCGCGTACCAGACCGCAAGGCAGCCGGGCACGGCTCGGCGCTACAGGGGGTACAGGTGCGGCTCTTCCGCATCCCCGGTCAGCAAGCGCGCCAGCCACGGTGCGCCCGCGCGTTGCGGGTATTCCAGCATCATCCGTGCGTGCATGGCCTGCAGATCCCCCAGCAACCAGGTGTGGTTGTAGGCATCGCCGAACGTATCGGACCAGGCGCTCTGCACGCGCGTGCGCTCACCGCCATCGAGGTTCGGCATCCTGTCCAACGGCTCGACCAGCACCGACGCCAGTGCCTCGTTGATCGCCGTATTCTCCGCCTGCGCCGTCCGCAGCAGCTCCAGGCGATGCGTCACCCGCCAGCACTCGTAGGGGAAGCAGCTTCCGGTGGCGGTGATGTAGTCGGCCATGTCGGCCAGCAGGTGGGCCTTCAGTTGCCACGCCTCCGCACTGTCCAGCAGCTGCCGCACCTGCAGCGTGCGCAGTGTGCCGGCGCGGACCTCTTCGGGCGTGCTGAACATCTCGCCAGGCATGCTGCCGCCGTGCCGTACCCGCACGATGCGGCGGATGGCCTCATGGGTGATGTTCTCCACGCGCAGCGCTGCCGCTTCGGGATGCACGCGTGGGGGCGGCACGCTCGCTACCCGCCAGTAGTACCACAGCACCATCGCCATGCACGCCAGGCACAGCGCGCTGGACAGCATCCAGCCGTCCACATTGCGCGTGTAGTACCGATAGCGCGCACGCCACAGGTAGAAGCTGCGATAGTTGATGAACTGGCGTACCCATCCGTACATCGCCTTCTCCTCGGCAAGCGCCCCGGCGCGGCAGGGCTCGCTACGCGCACCACGCCGGGGCTCCATGGCTTACCAGCCGATACCCACACCCACGCCCACGCTGCGCTCACCGCTGTTGGTGAACGCACCATTGAGGCTGAAGGTGGCCGAGCCCTTGTCGTTCAACACGCGCTGGTAACCCACCGCCATCGCCGATTCGCCCTCGGCATAGCCCACGCCCGCACCGAGGCGGTTGTAGGTGGCCAGGCCGGCGGTGTTCATCGCCATCGCGGTCTGCGCGCTGCTCATCGCCGCCATGCGGTTGAATCGCTTGTCCATCTTGTTCAAGCGCGCATCCACTTCGCGGGCGATGCCATCGCTATAGTCGTTGGCGCGGGCCAGCATCTTCTCCAGCTCGGCGGTGTCGACCTGCGGCTTGGGTGATTCGGGCGATTCGGCCTTCGGCTGCGGCGCGGGCGAGGACTTCGGTGCGTTGCCGGTATCGGCGACGACCTTGTCGTCCTGCGTGGCGGGCGGCGTGGGTGCCGCTGCCTCCTGCTCGGTGGATGCCAGCGCCATGGCACGCGACTGCGGCGCCGGGCCCTGGCCCTCTACGCGCTGTTCCAGGCCATCGATGCGGCCGTTGAGCTGCCGCTGCACCGCGTGCAGCTGGCCGCCGTTGACCGCCTCTCGGCTGCCTGCGGCGATCAGGCCGTTGGCCACGTTGGAGATGACCATGCCCTGCGCACCGGCGAGGGTGAGCTGGTTGAAGCCATCGGCACGGGCGGTGGCGGTGTCCTGGAAGATGGAACGGAGCTGGCCTTCCATGCCGTCGACGCGGGAGGTGGTACGGAGGACGGCGCCATCGAGGATGGCCAGTGCGCCGCCTACGGTGCGCTGGTCGGTGTTCTGGACTCTGTAGGTGGGGGCCGTCACGTTGCCGTTGGCGTCCAGCTTGGCACCGCCGCCGAGGGTGGCGAGGCTTTCGTTCAACTGGCCGACGGTGGTGGCGTTGTGGTCGGCGGTGCCGCGGGCGATGTTGGTGAGGCGGCGTTGGAGCACACCGTCACCAAAGGATACCGTCAAGCTCTCAAGTGCAATGGATCCGTCACCGATGGATACCGCATTCAGCGCGCCCCTTTTAACGGCACTTGAAGTACCGAGCGCAAGTCCGCCGCGTTCTTCCACAACAGATCCTGTTCCCAAGGCAAAACCACCATCGGCTGCATCGTGAACCCAAGATGCACGCCCCAATGCCACCGAGTTCTCCCCCAGTGCACGTGAATAGCTGCCGAGGGCAACGGCGCCGTCCTTGCTCGGCGCAGCAACCGCAGAATCACCAAGCGCGATGCCAAGACGACCGGCCTTCGCCAACTCATCATCCAGAGGTGCACCGATTGCGATATGCCTATTCGCATCTTCAAGACCACCCAAGCGCATTACAGCATCCGAGATCGCAAGCTGAGCGCTAGCTACACGACCATTTGTTGCATCCAGCTGTGCACCGTTCACTGCATCGCTGCTGTTCACGCTCAGATCACCATCGGCCACCCCACTGATCTTTCGCTTGCCGTCGTTCTTGTTCCGTACATCTAGAACAGTTCCGCTGTTTTCCGAACCCATGCGAATATCACCGCCGACGCTGACCTGCTTGATCAATCCCTCCAATGTCACTGCCTTGGAAAGCGCACTGCTGGCACCGGTCTGCGCATCGCGTGCAAGCTTGTCCGTGGTGAAGAGCTGCGCACCGGTCACAGCCTCATTACTGGTCGAGGTAACGCTGCCAGTGGCCACATTGACGATCTTCCGCTTGATGCTGGTGCTACCCACCGACACCTGGTCCTGAGCACTGGTCGTGGAACCCGAGCCAAGCGCAACCGAGCGCAGATGGCTGGCGGTGCTGCCATAACCCAGGGCCATCGCCCCGACCCCGCCGGAGGCATTGGCATTGCGACCAATGGCCAGCAGATCCTCCTGCGGTCCGGTCTTAGCCATGGTTCCGATGGCGATGCTGTGCTTGGAGGTAACAGATTCGACGCCGGCGCGGTCGCCGATGGCGATGGCTCCCTCCGCCAGTGCTTTGGCCGTACGGCCCATCGCGGTTGCAGCCGTGCCGCTGGCCTCGGTGTAGATGCCGCTGGCCAGCGCACCCGTGCCGGTTGCCTTTGCCTTGGTTGTATCGCTACCGACCGTACCATTAGCCAATAGGTAGGATGAGGCCTTGACCTGGGACAGTGCAGCATCCGCCGCTACCTTAGCGCCCTGCGCAGTGGTGTTGGTATCGAACAGCTGGTTACCGGTCACCGCCTCGCTGCTGCCCTTGGCGACGAGGCCATCAGCTATGTTCACGATCTTGCGTTGCACGCTCGCATTGCCAACAGATACCTGATTGATGCCGGTGGTGATGGAATCATTGCCCAAGGCAACGGAACCAGTGTGAGAGGCCTTGGCGAGGCCGCCAAACGCCAACGAGTTGTCTGCGCTTGCGTTTGCCCCGAATCCAAAGCTGGCAGCGCCGGCACCACCGGCCTGGGACGAGTTGCCCACGGCAATGCTGGAGCCACCGTACGCCCGGCTGTACTCACCCAACGCAATACTGTTCGCCGCAGATGCGTCCGAGCGATAGCCCAGCGCAACCGCGTTCTTCGCCTTGGCCAATGCCTGGTAACCCACAGCTACTGCATACTCACCTGCATTGGTGCTCGCCCCCAGCGCTGTTCCGTAACTGCTGCTGGCCGTCGCGGTCTGCCCCAGCGCCAGCGACACGCCACTCAACTGAGCGGTTGTCGCGTCAGCCTTGCGCATTGCCGCGGTCGCCGTTGCGTCACCGCGGGTAGCGAGGCGATCGGTCGCATACAACTGGCGGCCATTGACTGCCTCAAGGCTGCTGGTGGTCACCTGGCCATCTGCCACGCCGGTAATGCGTCGACTGCCCCCACTGCTGTTGCGGATATCGAGAAGCGCACCGCTGTTGCTTCCACCGAGGCGGACCGTGCTACTACTCGACGTCTGATTGAGCAGCCCTTCGCGTACGTTGGCCTTCGCGAGCGCGCTATCCGCGTAGCTCTTCGCAGTATTGGCCGTTGTCTGCGCATTGCTGGCGGTTGTCTGCGCGTTGTTTGCGGTGTATCGCGCAGTATTGGCAATACCCTCCACGGTCGCGACGTTACGGTTTGTGATTGACCATTGGTTGACGTTCACCGCGTCGGTACCCTCGACGCCTTCGCCGACATTCATGATCCTTCGCTCGTAGCCCCGGGAGCCCACCGATACGGACCTGGACGCGTAGGTAACCGAGTTTGCGCCGATGGCGACAGACTCCGAGTAGGTGGCGCGCGCACCGCTGCCGATCGCAAGCGCATTACCTGAAGTTGCCTGCGCATCATGACCAAGCGCGGTTGACCCTTTTCCGCTGGCGTACGCTTTGGTACCAAGGGCGGTGCCATGCCCACCAAACGCCCTGGCGAAGTGCCCTACGGCAGTAGCGTAGCCGCCGCTGGTTTCTGCGTAGTTACCCAAACCAGTGGATTCGGTGCCGTAGATCTGTGCGCGCGAGCCAAGTGCCAGAACATCAGCGCCGCTGACACGTGCATCGGCGTAGTTTCCGCTCATTACAATCGCCATCTGATCGTACCTCCCGCGCGGTGCGATGGCCGATGCGACAGAGTTCGGCGCCGCGAAGGACAACAGGGGGATCAACTCCTTCTGAACCCGCAACGTTCCGGCACTGGATTCCGAAGCCAGCTCCAGGTCATCCGTTTCACTGGCCGCAAAGGCCCCACCTGCCGTCGTCAGCAGAAGTGCGGACATCAGCACCCGCGTCTGCGCGGGCTTGCCGCGCGGCGAGCTCAGCTCACTGGCCACTACCCAGCACTGCCGGGCGGCATTCCAGATACGTCGATAGATGCGGTTCATTGAAGCTCCTTAACAACACGGGGAAAAATCGGCCCGCGCGGGTGCGCAGGTCAAAGAATGGGAATGGACTCAGCCTGCCGACGCGGCGACGGTCTGCACGTGCTCGCGGTAGCCGTCGCGGGTGAGGCGATAGCGGAGCTGCAGGGTGCTGCCGGGCTTGGGCTGGAACGGAAGTTCCAGCGCGGCATCCGGATATAGGCTGTGCGAGACGTCGTGGGCAGTGCAGGCACCCGCACTGCTGCACTCGGCCACGCTGGTGATGCCGACGCGCAGCGTCCCGGTGTTGTGCAGGGTGTTGCCCTGCAGGCGCAGCGCCACCTCGCCATCGGCGGGCAACACGTTCACCAGGGCACCCCAGACCAAGCTGACGCCCACGTTGGCTTGTGATCCGCCCTCGCCTTCACGCTCGATTTCTTCCGGCCCGCGCACACCCTCGAAATAGATGCGGTAAGCGGTTTCCTTCTCCACGCTCTGCAGCGGAATCAGGCGGATCAGCCGATTGCCACCGCCAGACAAGGCGAACTTTCCCGGGGTGATGGTGATGGCAGCCTCGTGTGGCTCCACCTCGACCTCGCGCTCGTTCTCACTGGCCGGGTTGTCGATGCGCCGCAGCGCGGCCTGCACGTACTGCGGCTGGGTGGACTGCGAGTACACGCGAATCTGCGCGCTGCGCTTGCCTTCAATCGAGGTGCGCATGGGATGGATGGTCAGGTTGGCCTGGGCCGGCAGTGCAACCAGCAGGACCAACGGCAGCAGAGAGAGAGCGATCTTTTTCATGGGAGGTTCCGTTGAGGAGATCAGGGGCGAACCGTGGGCACGCGCAGTTCGACCTTCAGTTCGCCGCTATAGACGCCCTGGCGTTTGCTGCTGGAAGGGAATTGCGGCGTGAGCAGGGTCAACGGCGTGGGCACGCAGTACACCGGCTGGTCGAGCTTGGGCAGCTTGACCAGGCGCAGTGCGGTGCTGTCGACGCCGTGCAGTTGCTCCTCCACACCGTTGCGCATGCGCCGCCTGTTGCCGGCGTAGTCGAGCAGCACGTCGAAGTCCACGCGCTCGCTCTCGTCACCGGTGGTATCCGGATGCCAGACCGAGAAGCCATCACCGCCGGATGGGTGTGGGCCAGCGTCGCGCACGGTAACGCCCAGGTACTCGCTACTTGAGCCGACACCGTCGTACAGGCACATATCGACGTCCTTGCGCCCGCCGATCATCTTGGCGATCGGGTCGTAACGCAGATCCAGATTGACGTGCGCGTTGCCGTACTCGAACGCCGGCAGGTAGATCGAGACCGCGTCGTGATCGGTGACCGTGAAATCGAAATTGAAGACGTAAGTGGCGAGGTGTTCTGCGGGCGGGCGGCGCAGGCGGAGTTCGAGCGTTCCTTTCCAGTGGCCCGCAGTAAGACGCTGCAGGCTTCGCTGACTGACCAGAAGCACGCCTCCGGTTCCCACAGTCGGATTGCTGAAGCAGCCAACTCCGAAGGAAGACTCCGCCGTTTGCAGTGGAGTCCTCCAATAGTCTGCGAAACAGCTACGAACATTATCTATGCGCTCTATGGCGACAGAGACTTCAAGATCAGATCGAAGTCCGCTTCGCTGTTCGGCGAAGCTTGTAGCGACCTCGCTGAAGACAGTTGTTGTCGTCGCATGTGTATCCTCAACAGCACACCGCCCTGTCGCCGAATCACTCGCCGAAGCGCACGTCAGAAACAGCGCTCCATACTGTTTCGCAGGATCCAGATGATCATGCGCGATCAGCGTCCGGCGCGGCCACACCTCGATATCCCCGGGCATCGCTGAGCGATCCCAGCTCATCACGATGTCCTGGGTGATCACGCCAGTCGGCGGATCCATCTGCGGCGGTCGTTGCGCAAAGGCTCTCGGCACCACCACAGCCAACGCACTCACCACCATCCAAGCAAACATCACACGCCGCTTCATGGCGTTTCTCCTGTAGCAGCGGTCTGCGGTACAACCGCGATCAAGGCCTGTTCCTGCAGCAGCCGGGTCACCCGTGCCTGCTGGCGGATCTCCGCCGGCAGCTGCGCCACCGCAAGCGGCTCGCACTGCACTGCGCCCACCAGCAGCACCACGCTGCGACGTTCGCGCACTTGCAGCGGGCACTGCAGCAGGCGGTCGTCCTGCAGCAGGTAGAGGGTCTTTTCCCTGCGCGGGAAGTCGGCCACGAAGCCGCCGTTGGCGCTGGTGCCGGCGACCGGTGCGTTGAGAATGCGCGCGCCGCCCAGTGGCAGTCCGGCAACATCGCGCGCACTGCCGACGAAGGTGTAGGTCACCTCGATCGGCACCGGCATCCGAACCAGTCGGCCGGGCGACAGGAACAACGGGCGCATGCCGGATACGCCGCTCACCCGCACCGAGGCGATGCCATCCACCGTGCTCGCGTCCTGCAGGTCAGCACGGTGCGACTGGTAGGCCTGCAGCGGCATCAGCCGGCGCTCGCCCAGGTTCAGGCGCTGGCGGCGCGAGCCCCCCACCTGCAGTTCGGCAGCCACGCCACGCAGGTCGAAATCGTCGGTGTCGTCCACCTGCACGGCCAGGCCGGCATCGGCGGTGGCTCCGCCGCCCCAGTAGAGGCCGCGACGGCTCAGCGCAAAACTGGAGGCATGGTTGGCGCTGTAGGAAAATTCGCTGCGTCCCGGCTGGCGATAACCACCGACGGTGACGCCGGTCTGGCCCCAGGGGTTCTGCAGCTGGCCGCCCACGGTCGCGCTGTAGCGTTCGTTGTTGGTGGCGCGCAGTTCGGCATTGGCTTCGCGGTAGGTGGCATCCACCTCCTGCCGCAGGCTCTGCGCCACGCTGTAGGTCACGTCCGGGCGCTGGTGTTCGGGCTGGCGCGCATCCACGGCGTAGCGCCGCTGCGAGCTGCCGCGCTCGCCGTTCTGCAGGCGGCTCAGGGCGAAGCTGAGGAACACGCCCCTGTCGCGGCTGGAGGGCGTGTTGGTGTTGCCGTCGTTGTGCTGCTTCCATACGCCGGCACGGCTGGACACGCTGAACTCACCCCAGCGGTCGGTACGGCTGTAGCTGGCCTGCCACGTACGGCTGCGCTGGGCTTCGCGGCGCGGGCGCAGCGGGTCGGGTGGCAGCCACGGCAGCAGGCCTTCCAGGGGATCTTCGTCGAAGCCGGGCAACGCCTGCGCGGGGCGCCAGGTCTGGCGGCGCGTATAGCCCACGTAGGCACTGCCTCCGGCCAACGGCAAAGACATCGAGCCGCTGAGCGAGTCGCTGCAGCCCAGGCGGTCCCGGCTGTCATCCTGGAAGCGGCAGGCATTGCCGCGCATGCGCTGCTGGTACAGATTCCACGACGCACGCCGGCGATACGACAGTTGATGCTGCTGGCCGCTGCTGCCGTCACTGCCACGCAGCACGCTGAAGGCGCCGCGCAGTTCCTGGGTCGCGAACTGGCGGCGCACGTCCAGGCGCAGTTCGCCGTAGCTGAAACCGGCGATGTCGGCCACGCCCGCGGTCAGCGCCAGGTCGCGCGCCAGAGGAAAGCGGACACCGGCCTGCAGCGCGCGCTCGCCGTCACCGCTGCGGCTGCGGCGCTCGTCGCGCTGCCCGCCCTGCACGAACCACTGCAGTCGCGTATCGGTCCAGTCACCGCCCTTGTCGAACGGTGCATCCTCGCTGCGTACCAGCACGCCGTCTTCGTAGATGCGCAGGGTGACGCTGTAGCTGCCCATCGGGAAACTGCGGGTATCCAGCTGATTGACGCCGGCCTGCAGATAGAAGGTCTGCAGCAGCCGCTCGCCCTCGAAGGCATCCACGCGCGCATCGCGTGCCAGCAGCACGGTGAGCGGCGAGGCCTGCATCGCACCGTCGGCGTCCACGTAAGCGTAGGTGGTGCCGGCACGCACACCACGGAAGCGGTCCAGCGGCAGCATGCCGAATGCAAAGGTGCCGCCCTGGGTGCTGGACAGGTTGCGCCGGTCCATCAGGCCGACCTGCAGGTAGTGCTCCTGGCCGAGGTCGTGGCGGTAATACGCGCTGTCCAGCTGGAAGTCATCGCGGCTGCCGCTGCGGCGGTAGTGCTGGCGGTTGTAGTTCCACTCACCCGCCACATGCCCGCGCTTGAACAGGCCCAGCGTGCCCGCGCCCTGCGCGCTCAGCGATTGATAGTCGCGGCCACCGCTGATGTTGAAGGTCTGCCGGTGCAGCCAGGCGTTCTCTGCGTTGGCGGTGACGTTGTGGAAGCGATGCGCATCCGGTGTCTGCCCGGGAATCCACTGCTGGGCAATGAACAGGCGCAGCACGCCTTCGCCTTCGTCATACAGCGCGTGCACAGCCGCAGGATCTTCCGGCGGTGCCATGTAGCCGCAGCCAGCCGCAGCGCCGCCAAAACGGCAGGCCAGATGACTGTTGCGGGGCATCGGCTGCGACAGCGCCGGCAGCAGTGCGGCCTGCGCTTCCGCGGAAAGGCCCAGCGCCTGGGCCACGCGCTGCGGCTCCAGCAGCTGCACCTCGTCCAGCGTCACCCGCACCGGCGACAGCCCGGCCGATTGGCCGAACAGGCTGACGTCCAGCTGCTCGGTCTGGCCTTCCACCAGATCTTCAAAGCCAGCGGGGACGCTGCGGGCGTGGGCCAGCGTTGGCGCTAACGCCAGGGCGAGCGCCATCGCCAGCCGGGTCACGGCGGGTGCGGGAGAATTCATTCGGGGAAATCGCGTTGGAAGGCCGGCCCGTGCTGACGGGCCGGCGGGGTTGCTTACGGGCTGGTGGCCTTCTGGGCCATGACGATGACGGCCATGCCGTCGTAATCGCCAGCGACGATTTCGCCCTGGGTCGTCTGCTCAAGACTCAGCGGCAACATGATCGAACGGCCCTGGACGGCGCCATCGAAAATGTCGGTTGCTTTCAGATCCTGCGCGGCCGTGGTCAGCGTCATGCCGTTGAGGATCACGGTCATCGGCACCGGCCTTGCACCCGGATTGCCCAGAGTGGGCCGCAGTTCGAGATCACTGCCCAGCTTCACTTCGATGTCCTTGCTTTCATCGTTGGAGAAAATGCGGGTGTTTTCCTTCCACGGGCGCAGGCCGATGCCAGGCAGATAATCCAGCTGCACCGAGTCCGGCAGCGCGGACCCGTCTTCCTTCTGGAAGGCGAGCGTGGCATCCACGTTGGCGTAGACGGTGATGTGCGCATCGATGGCAAATGCGGACGTGGAAACGGTAGCCAGCGCTGCAGCGAGCGCGGCTTTCTTGATGATGGCGTTCATGGGGCGTGTCTCTCTCGGACAGGAAACGTGAAAGCTCCCCTCCCCTGAAAGAGGAGGGAAGCGCCGCCCGCGGAGGTGGATGCGGGCGACGGAGAGAATGTTAGAAATCCATTGCCCCACAAACCATTCAAGCATTCCTAAAACGCTGAACGTTGTTGATAATTCTTGAAGCCGCTCAAGGTTTGGGAATTACTCAATATCTCTCATGCTGTTTTTGCAACATTTCTCATTGCTCTGCGCAAACATCATGAAACGCTCGATCCAGAATGGCTCAGGCCGCCTTGCGGCGGCCCGAGGATTCATGCGTTACGCAATCATCAGAAGAAGATCGCGTACAGGATCAGCAGTGGGATCGGAACGCCCAGCAGCCACAGCAACAACATCTTCATATCCGTTCTCCTGAAGCAATGGGAATTACAGGTCGCGGCGACGGCCGCCCCAGGTGGCGCTGAGGCTGGCGAAGAACGCGCCGATCAGCAGGGTGATGAACAGCCAGAGTGCGGCGTACGCCGTCGCCTTGCGTGCATCGTCGGCGGCCTGCTTGGCCGTGGTCTTGGCCTTCTCCAGCGCCGCACGCATGCGCGTCTGCACGTCGGTCACGCGGGCCTGCGCTTCGGCTTCGCTCATGCCGGTTTCGCGGGCAATCAGCTGTGACAGGTACTGGGTATCGGCCGGGTCAAGGCCATCGCCCTGCAGGCTGTTGACGATGATGCGGTTCACTTCCGCACGCACCTCGCGGCGATCGCCGCCGGGGCCACCCGCCATCGGGCGCGGCGGCGGCGTCATGCCGGCCGGACGCGGACCGGCGTTCGGTGCCGCCGGCGGCGGCGGTGCGGCCGGATCGTTCATCGCACCCGGTGCCGGCGGCGCCCCTGCCTCCGGTGCGCCCGGAGCCGGGCGAGCCGCGCTGCGGAACAGCGAATCGACCCAATAGTTGAGGTCGCCTTCCTGCGCATTGCCGGCAGCGGCGGTACCTGCTGCTGCCGTGACAACGCCTGCCGTCGACGCGGCTGCACCGGCCGTGGCACCGGCGACCTTGGCGCCCGCCCCCAGTACGCCACCGATGGCCGAGGTCAGCAGGCCGGCGGTAAGCAGCGTGGCCACCGCCCACGACACGAAACCATGCGCGGTGTCGCGGAAGTAGGTTTCATCACCGTGGATCAGCGTCCACTTGGTACGCAGGCGACCGGCCAGGTAGCCACCCAGTCCCGAGGCGGCCAGTGCGGTGAAGGTGAGCCAGGCGATGCTGGACCAGCCGAAGGTTTCCTTGCTGACACCTTCGAACGACCACGGCGACACCGACGACAGGCCGAGGCCGACGCCAAGGATCAGCAGGATGAGGGACAGGGCCGCGGCAGCGACGGCACCGGCAAAGATCGCGCCCCAGGACACCGCGCTTTCGCTGGCGGGCGGAACGATGGGGGCGGTGACGACGGTGGCGACGTCGGGGCCGAGCGGTCCGCGCTCGGGTGGATCAAATCGGGTACTCATCGGGATGGACGCTCCGTTTCAAGGGCTGCGAATGCAGCTGGCGTCCTGAGGCTGCGCGAGCCGTTGTGAAGCGGATGAGACCCTTGAATCACGCGGTCTTGGCGCGGTGGTGGTTCAACGCCCGTCGAGCCCGGTAGATCCAGGCGATGCGTGGATGGCTTGCGCGGGATGCGTGCCAACCAAGGTTGGCACCTACCAACGCCAGGCAAAAAAAACGCCCCGCGGATGCGGGGCGTCTTCAGCACAACCTACTGCGGGCGATCAGCCCTGGTAGTCGCGCACGTCGCTGCCGGTGTAGACCTGGCGCGGACGGCCGATCTTCATTTCCGGATCGACCTGCTGTTCCAGCCAATGCGACACCCAGCCGGAGGTACGGCCCAGGGCGAACATGACGGTGAACATTTCGGTCGGGATCTGCAGCGCCTTGTAGATGATGCCGCTGTAGAAATCGACGTTCGGGTACAGCTTGCGGGCGACGAAGTATTCGTCCTGCAGCGCGGCCTGTTCCAGCTTCACGGCCACGTCCAGCAGCGGATCCTGCACGCCCAGCTGCTTGAGCACCTTGCCGGTCATCTCACCGATGACCTTGGCGCGCGGGTCGAAGTTCTTGTAGACGCGGTGGCCGAAGCCCATCAGGCGGAAGCCGGAGGTCTTGTCCTTGGCCTTGAGCACGGCGGACTCGACGTTGTCGGCAGTGCCGATTTCTTCCAGCATCTTCAGCACGGCTTCGTTGGCACCGCCGTGGGCCGGACCCCACAGCGCGGTGACGCCCGCAGCGACCGACGCATACGGGTTGGCACCGGTCGAACCGACCAGGCGCACGGTCGAGGTCGACGCGTTCTGCTCGTGGTCGGCATGCAGGATGAACAGCAGGTCCAGCGCCTTGACCACGTCCTGGTTCAGCTCGTACTGGCCGTCGGCCGACTCGAAGGTCTGCTTCAGGAAGCGGCTGACGTAATCCAGCGAGGTGTCCGGCTTGTTGGCCGGCAGGCCCTTGCCGTGGCGGTAGATCAGCGCCGACAGGGTCGGCACCTTGGCGATCAGGCGCACGGCGGCCTGGCGGCGCTGTTCGGCGTCGGACAGGTCCAGCGAGGCGTGGTAGATGCCCGACAGCTGCGCGATGGCGGCGGTCAGGATGGCCATCGGGTGGGCATCCTTGGCGAAGCTGCCGATCAGGGTGTTGATCGACGCATCGACATTGGCTTCGGCCGCCAGCTCGTCGGTGAAGGCCTTCAGCTGCTCGGCGCTCGGGCGCTCGCCGTTGATCAGCAGGTAGGCCACTTCGACGTAGCTCGACTTTTCCGACAGCTGTTCGATCGGGTAGCCGCGATACAGCAGCACGCCCTTGTCGCCGTCGATGTAGGTGATGGCGGACTTGCAGCTGGCCGTCGCGGTGAAGCCGGAATCGTAGGTGAAATACCCCGTTTCCTTGGTCAGCTTCGCGATGTCGACGCAGTCGTTGCCAAGGGTGGGTTTGATGACGGGCAGAACGACGGACTTATCGCCGGCGTTGAGCGTGACCTGATCAAGATCGGACACTGTGTGCGCTCCTTCATGGGAAGGCGCCTGCCCAAGCGCATTGGTCAGGCACGTGAATGACGTCCTCGGCCTGTGCCGGGGATCACGCCATTATCGCACAGCAGCATTTGCCCGGCGCTAGACAGAAGTCGTAGACGACAGGCGGCCAGAACCCGGCCATTGAGCGGCCCGGATCGGCAAAAGCGTTGTCACACGAACGCAGTGTTCCGTCCATCCAAACGCCCGTTGGGCAGGCGTTGGGGAAAAACAAACGGCCGCGCAGAGCGCGGCCGTCGGTTCGAAGCTGGATCGACAGATCAGCGCGCGTAGCGCTTCTGGAACTTGTCGATACGGCCCGAGGTGTCGATGACCTTGTGCTTGCCCGTGTAGAACGGGTGCGAAGCCGAGGAAATTTCAACCTTGACCAGCGGGTATTCGTTGCCGTCTTCCCACTGGATGGTTTCCTTCGTCGCCATGGTCGAGCGGGTCAGGATCTTGAAATCGGAGGTGACGTCATGGAAGACGACGTCGCGGTAGTTCGGATGGATATCGGCCTTCATGGGCTCACACCGTAAATGGGCTGGTGGTCAAGAGCGGCATTATAAGCACCGGTTGCCGCCCGGGGCAACCGGTACCGGGACATCGACCTCAGTCCGCGCCCAGGGCCTGGCGTACCAGGGCCTCGAAACGCTGCTGGTCGTAGGCCATCAGCAGATCGCAGTTGTCCGGCTGGCCGGTCTGGCGGTTCCAGTCGACGATGGTGGCACCGCGGCTGAACGTGCCGTTCAGTTCCACGTTCAGCGGCCGCGACTCGACCTGCAGCTGCCCTTCCGGGTTCAACGCCCAGGCCATGGCCACCGCGTCGGCGGTATACCAGCGGCCCCCCTTGCTGTCCTCGGACAGGCCACGGGTCTTGCGCGAGATCAGCTCGTAGAAGCGGGCGCGATCGGAATCGGCCTGCAGCCACTTCTCGGCATCCTGCAGCGGCAGGCCATGGGCGACGGTGGCTTCCCAGTCCGATACCAGCAGGTGCCTGAACGAGGTGAACACCACATGCGCCGCTTCCGGGTCGAAAGCGATGTTGAATTCGGCGGCCGGGGTGATGTTGCCGTGGCAGGTGACCGCGCCGCCCATCACCACGATGCGCTTGATGCGCTGGGGCAGGGTCGGGTCCAGCTTCAGCGCCAGCGCCAGGTTGGTCAGCGGGCCGAGCATCACCAGCATCAGTTCGCCGGCGTGTTCGTGCGACAGGCGCAGGATGGCCAGCGCGGCATGTTCGGCTTCGGCCTGGCGGCTCGGCGGCGGCAGCTCCACGTCGCCGTAACCATCACGGCCATGTACGTGGGCAGCGTCGACGGAGGGATGCAGCAGCGGATCCGGGCTGCCGGCAAACACCGGCACGTCGGCGCGGCCAACGATGTCGCAGAGCTTGAGGGCGTTGCGGACGGTGTACTGCAGGCCGACATTGCCGGCGGCGATGGTCAGGGCGACCACGTCATGCCGTTCATCGGCAAAGGCCATCAGCAGGGCCAGGGCGTCGTCCACACCGGGGTCGGTGTCGATCAACAGGGGGATCTTGTGGGTCATCGTTGCCGTCTTCAGATCGGCAACGAAGTGTGGACCGGGATGATGACCGTTGCAAGTACGGGGGTTGGGGTTCGGCAGGGCTGCGCCCTGCACCCGCCGAATCAACGGCAAACGCCAGAGCAACGGCAAAAGCTGGTTTCCTGGGGGATGGCGGGGTGGGTCCGATGACGGGGGACGCTGCAAGTACGTCCATGTAAGCTCGGTCGCCGCATCCATGCGGCTCACGCCCCCGCAACCGGACCCACCCCGCCTTCGACAGATTTCTGCTGCTGGTGGGTGTCGACCTTGGTCGACACGCTGCTGTTGGTAGGTGTCGACCTTGGTCGACACTTCCATGGATTGGTCGAAAAGGCTCTCTGTAGAGTCGAGCCATGCTCGACTCACGCGTGCAGCGTGGATGTGTGGGCCAAGGTCCACACCCACCCAAGCGGCATTACGCCGAGGCGTAGCGCACGGCGGTGCCGATCCAGCGTTGCACCACGCGGTCGGCCAGTGCGGGTTGCTGGGCCAGCAGGCGTTCGGCGAGGTCGTGCACGCCGGGCAGCAGGCCGGCGTCGCGGGCCAGGTCGGCAATGCGGAATCCGGCCAGTCCGGTCTGACGGGTGCCGAGCAGTTCGCCGGGGCCGCGCAGCTCCAGGTCCTTCTCGGCGATGACGAAACCATCGTTGGTTTCGCGCATGGTCTGCAGGCGCTCGCGCGCCATCTGCGAGAGCGGCGCCTGGTACAGCAGCACGCAGCGCGACACGGCCGATCCACGGCCGACACGGCCACGCAGCTGGTGCAGCTGGGCCAGGCCCAGCCGCTCGGCGTTCTCGATCACCATCAGCGAGGCATTGGGTACGTCCACGCCCACTTCGATGACGGTGGTCGCCACCAGCAGGTCGATCTCGCCGGCCTTGAACGCCACCATCGTCGCCAGCTTCTCGGCCGCCTTCAGGCGGCCATGCACCAGCCCGACGCGCACGCCCGGCAGCAGCGCCTGCAGCGATTCGTAGGTGGCCTGCGCGGGCGTTGCATCCAGCTCTTCGCTTTCCTCGATGAGCGTGCACACCCAGTACACCTGCCGACCTTCCCGGCAGGCCAGCGCGATGCGCTCGATCAGCTCGGGGCGACGGTCGTTGTTGAGTGCCACGGTCTGCACAGGGGTGCGGCCGGGCGGCAGTTCGTCGATGGCCGACACGTCCAGATCGGCGTACTCGGACATCGCCAGCGTGCGCGGAATCGGCGTTGCGGTCATCACCAACTGGTGTGGCACGCTGTTGCCGCCCGCGCCCTTGTCGCGCAGGGCCAGGCGTTGGTGCACGCCGAAGCGGTGCTGCTCATCGACGATGGCCAGGGCCAGGTCCTGGAACACCACCGCGTCCTGCATAAGCGCGTGGGTACCGACCACCACCTGCGCCTCGCCGTTGGCGACCTGTTCCATCACCTTGGCGCGCGCCTTGCCGGTGACCTTGCCGGCCAGCCAGGCGATGCGCACGCCAAGCGGTTCCAGCCAGCCGCGCAGGTTGTTGAGATGCTGTTCGGCCAGCAGTTCAGTGGGCGCCGCCAATGCGACCTGCTTGCCCTGTTCCACCGCCAGCATCGCCGCCAGCGCAGCAACCACGGTCTTGCCGGAGCCGACGTCGCCCTGCACCAGCCGCAGCATCGGGCTGGGCCGCGACAGGTCTTCGCGGATCTGCTTGAACACGCGTGCCTGCGCACCTGTCAGCGCGAACGGCAGCTGCTTCAGCAGTGCTTTGGCCAGCGTGCCCGGGCCGGCCAGCGGCGGCGCGTGATGCGCCTGCAATGCGATGCGCTGGCGACGCAGGCTGAGGTGGTGCGCCAGCAGCTCTTCCATCGCCAGGCGACGCTGCGCCGGATGGGTGCCTGCGGCCAGCGCGGCCAGGTCGGCATCCGGCGGCGGCCGGTGCACGGTCAGCAGCGCGCTGCGCAGCGAGGGCAGCTTGAGGCCGTCCAGCCAGCCACTGGGCAGCAGTTCCAGCGTGCTTTCCTCGGGCAGGCGGTCCAGGGCCTGGCCGATCAGCTTGCGCATCGTCATCGGGCCAACGCCCTCGACGGTGGGATACACCGGGTCGAGGCGGTCGCCGAGTTCGGGATCGTCATTGCGGCCCAGCACCTGGTAGCTGGGGTGGACGATCTCCAGGCCGAGGTGGCCGGGCTTGGGCGTGCCAAAGCAGCGCAGCCGGTTGCCGACCGCGAACTGGCCGACCTGCTGCTGGCGGAAATGGAAGAAGCGCAGCACCAGGGTGCCCTGCCCTTCATCCTCCACCGCCACCTTCAGCATCGGCCGGTAGCGCATGCCGCGTTCAACCGCGACCACCCGCCCTTCCACCTGCGCCGGCACGCCGTTGCGCAGGTCTTCGATGCGGGTCAGCCGGGTGCGGTCTTCATAGCGCAGCGGCAGGTGAAGCCAGAGATCCTGCAGGGTGGCCAGGCCACGCGCCTGCAGTTTGGCGGCCACGGCCGGGCCCACGCCAGCGAGCATCGCCAGGGATGCTTCGCCGGACGGTGACAGGACCGGGGTGACCGCCGCCTTGCGTGCCACGTGGCGGTCAGTCGATGACCATCACCGCGTCGACCTCGAAGTTGGCGCCCTTCGGCAGGCCGGACACTTCGATGGTGGAACGGGCCGGGTACGGCGCCTGGAAGTAGTCCTGCATGACCGCGTTGACCTTGGCGAACTCGCCCAGATCGGTCAGGTACAGGCCCAGGCGCACGACCTTGTCCAGCGAGCCGCCAGCGGCTTCGGCCACGGCCTTGAGGTTGTCGAAGGCGCGACGGGCCTGGGCTTCGACGTCACCGGCGCCGACGATGTCGCCGGTAGCCGGGTCGAGCGGGATCTGCCCGGAGAAGTACACGGTATTGCCGGCGCGCACGGCCTGCGAGTACGGGCCGATGGCGGCGGGAGCCTTTTCGGTGTTGATGATCTGGCGGGACATGGGTCGCTCCGGAGCTTGGGGGAAACAGAGCGGTGATTGTAGCAACCCGGTAGTGGGGGGGGGGGGGGGGGGGG
>NZ_JASJSU010000038.1:0-8461 GCF_030237045.1 Stenotrophomonas maltophilia group sp. Smal17 | reverse complement strand
CGCCCCCCCCCCCCCACTACCGGGAGCATCCACGCATGGCGTGGATCTACTGGCGGCGTACCGACTGCACGACCGACAGGCGGCGCAGGCGGCGCATCACTTCGGCCAGGTGGTTGCGGTCGCGCACCTGGATGTTGAACGCCAGCACGGCGGCGTTGAAGTCGCGGTCCAGGTAGTCCACGCGCTCGATGTTGGAGTGGCTCTGCGCGATGGCGGCCGCCAGCTGCGCCAGCACGCCGGTGCCGTTCTCCACTTCCACCACCAGCGAAGTGTCGTAGTCGCCGGAGACGGTGGTGTCCCAGCCGATCGGCACCCAGCGCTCGGGCGACTTGCGCAGTTCGGCCAGGTTCGGGCAGTCCATGCGGTGCACCACGATGCCCTTGCCGGCAGTGTGGTAGCCCATGATCTCGTCGCCGGGAATCGGCTGGCAGCAGCCGGCGAAGGTGACCACGCCACGCTCGCTGCCGTTGATCAGGATCTTTTCCTGCGAGTGGTGGCGCGAATGCGGGCCACCGCGCAGTTCGGCGTAGGCCATCAGTGCCTGCGCCGCCTGGGTCGGCATCCAGTTGCCCAGCGCGACTTCGGCCAGCAGGGCCTCCAGGCGCGGGAAGCGATGCTCGGCCAGGAACGCATCCAGGCGCCCCTTCGGCAGCCGCTCCAGCGAGGAATCCATGGCTTCCAGCGCGCGGTCGAGCATGCGATGGCCCAGCTGCACGGCATCTTCGTGTTCCAGCTGCTTGAGCTGGTGGCGGATGGCGGTGCGTGCCTTGCTGGTGACCACGAACTCCAGCCACTGCGGTTTCGGCGTGGCCGAGCGCGCGGTGATGATTTCCACCGACTGGCCCGACACCAGCTTGGTGCGCAGCGGCACCAGCTTCTTGTCCACCCGCGAGGCCACCGCCATGTTGCCGACGTCGGTATGCACGGCATAGGCGAAATCGAGCGCGGTCGAGTTGCGCGGCAGGGCCAGGATCTTGCCCTTCGGGGTGAACAGGTAGACCTCGTCCGGGAACAGGTCGACTTTGACGTTGTCGAGGAATTCCAGCGAGGACCCGGCGGCGCGCTGCGAATCGATCAGCTCGACGATCCAGGCATGCGCACGGCTCTGCGCGCTGTTGGGCGAATCACCGCCGAACTTGTAGGTCCAGTGCGCGGCCACGCCGCGTTCGGCGATCAGGTCCATCTCTTCGGTGCGGATCTGCACTTCGATCGGCGAACCATAGGGCCCGAACAGCACGGTATGCAGCGACTGGTAACCGTTGGCCTTGGGAATGGCGATGAAATCGCGGAAGCGCCCATCCAGCGGCTTGAAGGTGGCATGCACCGAACCCAGCGCGTGGTAACAGCTGGGCACGCTGCGCACGACCAGGCGGAAGCCGAACACGTCCATCACCTGGTCGAAGGATTTGTTCTCGTCGCGCATCTTGTTGTAGATGCTCCACGGGGTCTTGATGCGGCTGATCAGCCGATGCTCGATCCCTTCCTTGGCCAGGCGCTGCGACAACTGCACTTCCACCTGCGCCATCGCTTCGCGGCGCACCACCGGCTGGCTGCGGATGTGCTTTTCGATGATCGCGTGGCGCCACGGATACAGCGCCTTGAAACCGAGGTTCTGCAGTTCGCTCTTGACCAGGCTCATGCCCAGGCGCTGCGCGATCGGTGCGTAGATCTCCAGCGTCTCGCGGGCGATGCGGCCGCGTGCCTCGCGGCTCTGCGCACCCAGCGTGCGCATGTTGTGCAGGCGGTCGGCCAGCTTGATCATGATCACGCGCAGGTCGCGCGACATCGCCAGCAGCATCTTGCGGAAGCTCTCGGCGGCCGCTTCCTGGCGGTCGCGGAATTTCAGCTTGTCCAGCTTGGTCACGCCGTCGACCAGTTCGGCCACGGCTTCGCCGAACTCCGAGGCCAGTTCCTCACGGGTCAGCGGGGTGTCTTCGATGGTGTCGTGCAGGATCGCAGCGATCAGTGCTTCCACGTCCAGGCCCAGCTCGGCCAGAACCTGGGCCACGGCCACCGGATGGGTGATATAGGGCTCGCCCGACTTGCGCGTCTGCCCAGCGTGCGCGGCGGATCCGACTTCCCAGGCACGGCGCAGCAGCGGCAGCTGCTCCGGCGGCAGGTAATGGGCGGCGCGTTCAAGCTGGAGGACGTAGTCGGGTACGGCGGCAGTGGCGGCTGCGGCGACCTTGGCAGTGGGGCCTGGGTTCATGCCCGAAGCCTATTCCAGCGCGACGTTTACGGCAAATCCTGAATGCGAAACAGCCCGCGCGGGGCGGGCTGTTCGGCTATCCAGCAATGACTCTGATCGATGTGATCAATCGTCGTTCTTGGACATGTCTTCGTCGGCGACCACTTCGGCGGCGGCCCACTCCAGCGCTTCGCGCTCGGCGCGCTCACGCTCGGCCTTCTCGACTTCGTCGATCAGCGCGTTGTCGATCTTGCGGGCGGCGATTTCGCGCAGCGCCAGCACGGTCGGCTTGTCCTCGGTCTCGCTGTTGTCCAGCGTGGCCTGCACGCCGTTGGCGAGCTGGCGGGCACGCTTGGAAGCCATCATGACCAGTTCGAAACGGTTGTTAACGACTTCCAGGCAATCTTCTACGGTGATGCGGGCCATACGGGCTCCCGGCGACCGGTCGGCCGCTCAGTCGAATGAGGGAAAGGGGACGGAGTGTACTGGCAGGGGCTGGACAAAATCAAGCCAACCCCCACCCTATTCTTTTGGAATCAGTCAGTTGCGCCCGGATCGGGGGTCAACAGGGCCTGGATCAGGCCGGCGTGGCGGACCTTCTGGGCCTCCCGACGCAGGCGGCTGGCGGTGAAGATGGCGCACAGCTCGTCGACGGCGGTGTCGAACACCTCGTTGACGATCACGTAGTCGAACTCGTTGAAGTGCAGCATCTCGTCACGCGCCGCGCCCAGGCGCTGGGCGATGACCGCCTCGCTGTCCTGGCCGCGCTTGCGCATGCGGTCCTGCAACGCCTGCTTGGACGGCGGCAGGATGAACACGGTGACCGTGCCCGGCACCAGCTGGCGCACCTGCTGCGCGCCCTGCCAGTCGATCTCCAGCAGCACGTCCTGGCCGGCGGCCAGCTGCGGTTCCACCGACTGCCGGGCGGTGCCCTTCCAGTCGCCGTGCACCCAGGCATGCTCGAAGAAATCGCCGGCGGCGATCATCTGCTCGAACTTTTCGGCACTGACGAAGTGGTAGTGCTGGCCGTTCACTTCACCCGGGCGCATCGCACGCGAAGTGAAGGAAATCGACAGGGCGATCTGCGGATCACGCGCCAGCGTGGCGTTGACGATGCTGCTCTTGCCGGCGCCGGAAGGGGCGGCAACGATGTACAGCGTGCCGCGCGCGACGGCGTCCGACGAAGGTGACGGGGCGCTCATGCACGGAACCCAACTGGTTGATTTCGCAAAATTTTTCCTCGATGTTCCAGATCCGGCGCGGAGGATCGCGCCAGGACGGCGGAGGCTGCGCGGAACATCCTGGAACCAGGCCCGGCAGACGGCTCCCCGGGGTGCGGGCACGCAACTTTACCAGAGCCGCCCCTTTTCGCGCCCCTTGGCGAGGCGGCCGGACCTGGTGCCACATGGGCATCCGGGGGCCTGTGCTATAACCGGGCCGTACCTACCGACAGCCGGGTGGTCTGCGTGCCGCCCCGCCATCCAAGGAGAACGGCATGCCCTCGATGAGTCGCCGCCAGTTCCTGAAGGTCACCGGGACAACCCTGGTGGGCTCCAGCCTGGCATTGATGGGCTTCGCGCCCGGCATCGCGCTCGCGGAGGTCCGGCAGTACAAGCTGACCCGCGCGACCGAGACCCGCAACACCTGTACCTACTGTTCGGTGGCCTGCGGCATCCTGATGTACAGCCTCGGCGATGGTGCCAAGAACGCCGAGCCGAGCATCTTCCATATCGAAGGCGACCCGGACCATCCGGTCAACCGCGGCACGCTGTGCCCGAAGGGTGCCGGCCTGGCCGACATCATCCACAGCAAATCGCGCCTGCTCTACCCCGAGTACCGCGCACCGGGCTCGAACGAGTGGAAGCGGCTGAGCTGGGACGATGCGCTGGACCGCATCGCGCGGCTGATGAAGGAAGACCGCGACGCCAACTTCGTAGAGAAGAACGAGGCCGGGCAGACGGTCAACCGCTGGCTGACCACCGGCATGCTGGCGGCCTCGGCCACCAGCAATGAAACCGCGGTGCTGACCCACAAGGTCGTGCGCTCCCTCGGCATGCTGGCGTTCGACAACCAGGCACGTGTCTGACACGGCCCGACGGTGGCAGGTCTTGCCCCGACGCTAGGCCGTGGTGCGATGACGAATCATTGGGTCGACATCAAGAATGCCGACCTGATCCTGATCATGGGTGGCAATGCCGCCGAGGCGCACCCGTGCGGCTTCAAATGGGTGACCGAAGCCAAGGCACACAACAAGGCCCGCCTGATCGTGGTCGACCCGCGCTTCAACCGCTCTGCCGCGGTGGCCGACGTGTATGCGCCGATCCGTACCGGCACCGACATCGTGTTCCTGGGCGGCCTGATCAACTACCTGTTGACCGAGGACCGCATCCAGCACGAGTACGTGCTGAACTACACCGACATGTCGTTCCTGGTGAAGGACGAATTCGCCTTCAAGGATGGCCTGTATTCGGGCTACAACGAAGAGAAGCGCAGCTACGACCGTTCCAGCTGGGACTACGTCTATGGTGATGACGGCTTCGTGCGCAGCGACCCGACACTGAAGGACCCGCGCTGCGTCTACACCCTGCTCAAGCAGCACTACGCGCGCTACACCGTGGAGATGGTCGAACGCATCTGCGGTACGCCGGCCGACAGCATCCGCCAGGTCTGGGACATGATCGCGTCCACCGCCGGCAAGGACAAGGCGATGACCATCCTGTACGCGCTGGGCTGGACGCAGCACTCGGTGGGCGCGCAGAACGTGCGTGCCGGCACCATGGTGCAGCTGCTGCTGGGCAACATCGGCGTGGCCGGCGGCGGCATGAACGCGCTGCGCGGACACTCCAACATCCAGGGCCTGACCGACATCGGCCTGATGTCCGACCTGCTGCCCGGCTACCTGACGTTGCCGAAACAGGACGAACAGGACTACGACGCCTACATCGCCAAGCGCACACAGAAGCCGCTGCGCGCCAACCAGATGTCGTTCTGGCAGAACTATCCGAAGTTCCACGTCAGCCTGATGAAATCGTGGTGGGGCGACGCCGCCACCGCCGACAACAACTGGTGCTTCGATTACCTGCCCAAGCTCGACAAGCCGTACGACATGCTGCAGGCGTACGAGCTGATGAACGAAGGCAAGATCCACGGCTACATCTGCCAGGGCTTCAACCCGCTGGCCTCGGCGCCGAACAAGGGCAAGCTGATCAGCGCGTTCTCCAAGCTGAAGTTCATGGTCAGCATGGACCCGCTGGAAACCGAGACGATTGCGTTCTGGCAGAACCATGGCGCGCTGAACGACGTCGATCCCCGCGCCATCCAGACCGAAGTGTTCCGCCTGCCGACCACCTCTTTCGCCGAGGAGAACGGCGCGGTGGTGAACTCCTCGCGCTGGCTGCAGTGGCACTGGAAGGGCGCCAATCCACCGGGCGAAGCGCGCAGCGACATCGAGATCATGTCCGAGCTGTTCCATCGCATCAAGGCGATGTACGAGAAGGACGGCGGCGCATGGTGGGAGCCGGTGCGCGATCTGGCCTGGAAGTATTCCAACCCGGAGGTGCCGACGCCGGAAGAACTGGCGATGGAATACAACGGCAAGGCGCTGGCGGACGTGTTCGATCCCAAGGACCCGACCAAGCTGGTGCGCAAGGCCGGCGAGCAGCTGGCCGCGTTCGGCGACCTGCGCGACGATGGCAGCACCTCATCGGGCTGCTGGATCTACATCGGCGCCTGGGGCCCGACCGGCAACATGATGGCGCGGCGTGACAACAGCGACCCGACCGGCATCGGCAATACGCTGGGCTGGGCCTGGGCGTGGCCGGCCAACCGCCGCGTGATGTACAACCGCGCTTCGTGCGACGTGGCCGGCCAGCCGTTCGATCCCCGGCGCACGCTGCTGGCGTGGAACGGCAAGAACTGGGGCAGCGTGGACGTACCCGACTTCAAGGCCGACGAAGATCCGGCCGGCGGCATGGGACCGTTCATCATGAACCCCGAAGGCATCGCCCGCTTCTTCGCCAAGGCCGGCATGGCCGAGGGCCCGTTCCCCGAGCATTACGAGCCGTTCGATACACCGCTGCGCAGCAACCCGCTCAGCCCCGGCCAGGCGCAGACGCTGAACAACCCGGCCGCGCGCGTGTTTGCCAGCGACCGTGCGCAGATCGGCTCGCCGGATGAGTTCCCGCATGTGGCCACCACCTACCGCCTGACCGAGCATTTCCACTTCTGGACCAAGCACGGCAAGCTCAACGCCATCATCCAGCCCGAGCAGTTCGTCGAGATCGGCGCGGCATTGGCCGACGAACTGGGCATCAACAACGGCAGCCGCGTGCGGGTCAGTTCCAAGCGCGGCCACATCGAAGCGGTGGCGATGGTGACCAAGCGCATCAAGGCCCTGCAGATCGACGGCCGCACCGTGCACCAGGTGGGCATACCGATCCACTGGGGCTTCCTCGGTGCGGCCAAGCCCGGCTACATCGCCAATACGCTGACCAACGCCATCGGTGACGGCAACTCGCAGACGCCCGAGTCGAAGTGCATCCTGGTCAAGGTCGAGAAGGTGTAGGAGACACGTCATGTCACTGCAATCGCTGGACATCATCCGCCGCTCGGCCACCACCACGCCCTCGCCGGAGGCGCGTGGTGCGCACACCGGCCAGGTCGCCAAGCTGATCGACGTGAGCAAGTGCATCGGCTGCAAGGCCTGCCAGGTCGCCTGCATGGAGTGGAACGACCTGCGCGACGAGGTCGGCAGCTGCGTCGGCAGCTATGACAACCCGCCCGACCTGAGTGAACAGTCGTGGACGGTGATGAAGTTCCGCGAGTACGAGGACGAGAAGGGCAAGCTGGAATGGCTGATCCGCAAGGAAGGCTGCATGCACTGCAGCGATCCGGGTTGCCTGAAGGCCTGCCCGTCGCCGGGCGCGATCATCCAGTACGCCAACGGCATCGTCGATTTCCAGGAAGAGAACTGCATCGGCTGCGGCTACTGCGTCACCGGCTGCCCGTTCGACGTCCCGCGCATTTCCAAGAAGGATCACAAAGCCTACAAGTGCACGCTGTGCTCGGACCGCGTCGCGGTGGGCCAGGAGCCGGCTTGCGTGAAGACCTGCCCGACCGGTGCGATCACCTTTGGCAGCAAGCAGGCGATGACCGAGCATGCGGCCGGCCGCGTGGAGGACCTGAAGTCACGCGGCTACGAGAACGCCGGCCTGTATGACCCGCAGGGCGTCGGCGGCACCCACGTGATGTACGTGCTGCAGCACGTCGACAAGCCCGAGCTGTACGCCGACCTGCCCAAAGACCCGCGCATCAGCCCGATGGTGGAGGTGTGGAAGGGCGTGGCCAAGCCGCTGGGCGTGCTGGCCATCGCCGCTACCGCGTTTGTCGGCTTCCTGCATTACATCGGCATCGGCCGCAACACGGTGAACGACGAGGAAGAGGAAGAGGCCGAACACGAGGCGAAGAAGATCGAAGAGGAGCAGCGGCCATGAAGTACGCACCGCACCCGCGGCAGATCATCCGCTACCGCGCGCCGACCCGCATCAACCACTGGATCGTGGCGATCTGTTTCGTGCTGACCGCGCTGTCCGGGCTGGCGCTGTTCCACCCTGCCCTGTTTCCGTTGACCCAGCTGTTCGGCGGCGGGCCGTGGACGCGCATCCTGCACCCGTTCATCGGCCTGGCCATGGTGATCGGCTTTGCCCTGCTGGCACTGCGGATGTGGCGTGACAACTTCCTCAGCGCCGATGACCGCGCGTGGATGCGCGGCATGCGCGATGTGCTGCGCAACGAGGACGAGAAGCTGCCGCCGGTGGGCCGTTTCAATGCCGGCCAGAAGTTGCTGTTCTGGGCGATCATTGGTTGCCTGTCGGCGCTGCTGCTGACCGGCTTCGTGATCTGGCGGCAGTACTTCAGCCACTTCTTCCCGATCGGAGTGATCCGCTTCTCGGTGCTGGCCCACGCGTTGTTCGGCTGGGTGCTGGTCTGCGCGATCGTGGTGCACATCTATGCGGCGATCTGGATCAAGGGTTCGGTGCGGGCGATGACCCAGGGCAAGGTGACCTACGGGTGGGCGTACAAGCATCACCGGCAATGGTTCCGGGACATCCTGCGCGGGCGGCGGGAAGAGGGTTAGTGGCAGGGCCTGCGGCCCTGCACCCGCTGCAAGCCACAGCAACAGCGGCTCTCCGTGGGATGGCGGGGCACTGTGGGTGTGCGGGGACGCCGTAAACCCGTCCCTGGGGGCTTGGCCGCGGCATCCATGCCGCGGAC